>NZ_JCAFTA010000013.1:0-136743 GCF_059369815.1 Stenotrophomonas sp. YJH_SMC_27
CGTCACGTAGCAGCCGGCCAGCGGCCGGCTCTACCAGGGCCTGTCCCGGCCTGGGTCGCGCCTCGGGTAGTGCCGGCCGCTGGCCGGCAACCTCACTAACCCCGTCACGTAGCAGCCGGCCAGCGGCCGGCTCTACCAGGCTGGATCGTTACCGCAGCGGGCGGTCCTCGCCGCCGTCTCCGCTCTCCACCGGCGCCGGTCCGGCGTTGCTGCGGCGCTGTTCCTCGTACGTGCGGAACGCCTGGTGGATATGCTTGCGCAGCTCGTCGTCGTTCCATGGCTTGGTCAGGAAGCGGTAGATCGCGCCGCGGTTGATCGCATCGGTCACCGTGTTCAGATCGGTATAGCCGGACAGCACCAACCGGATCGTGTCCGGGTACAGCATCTTCACCCGGCCGAGGAACTCGGTGCCGCTCATGTCGCTCATGCGCTGGTCGGACAGGATCACCTGCACGTCGTTGATCGCCAGCAGGTCGAACGCATCACGCACGTTGCCGGCCGCCAGGATGCGGTAGCCGTCGCGACGGAACAGCCGCACCAGCGATCGCAACACGTTCTCTTCGTCGTCCAGCAAGAGCAGCGTGCGGTCGGGACGGGTCTCGGCGAAAGCTTCCGGGCGCAGGTAGCGGCGGCGCAGGGTCATGCCTGCGGCATCGGCCGACATCGGTTCGCCGAACAGGTAGCCCTGGAACACATCACAGTCGTTGCGACGCAGGAAGCCAAGCTGCGCCTGCGATTCAACGCCGTTGGCGATCACCGTCATGCCCAGCTGATGGCCCATGGCGATGATCGCGCGGGCGATGGCCGCCTCGCGGTTGCCGGCCGGCGCGCTCTTGATGAAGCTGCGGTCGATCTTCAGCTTGTCCACCGGGTAGCGCACCAGCGCACTGAGACTGGAGTCACCGGTGCCGAAGTTGTCCAGGCTCAGGCTGATGCCCTCGTTGCGCAGGTTGGCCAGCGTCTCATGCACGAAGTTGACGTTGTTGGTCAGCGCGCTTTCGTTGATTTCCAGCGTCAGCATCTGTGCCGGTATGCCCGCGGCCTGGATCAGGCCCATCACTTCGGCGAAGAAGTTCGGCCGCAGCAGCTGCAGGGTGGAGACGTTCACCGCGATGGTGAAATCGTCGAAGCCTTGGTCGCGCCACAGGCGGGCCTGCTTGAGTGCACCTTCCAGCACCCAGGTGCCGATCTGCACGATGATGCCCAGCCGCTCGGCGGTGCGCATGAAGCGCTCCGGCACCAGCATGCCCAGCGTCGGTGACTGCCAGCGCAGCAGCGCTTCCATGCCGACCACGTGGCCATCGCGGGCGCTGACCAACGGCTGGTAGCGCAGTTTCAGTTCGCCGTTGGGAATGGCATCGACGATCTGCCGCGCGATGATGCTCTCGCTGTGCGCGCTCGGCGGCGTGTCCACGGCGTGGATGCGCACCGCGTTGCCGCCCTCGCGGGCGGCCTGGTACAGCGCATCTTCGGCGTGGTCCAGCAGGCGTGAAACGTTGCTGGCATGCTCCGGGCACAGGCTCACGCCCAGCTTGCCGGTCATGAACAGCGTGTACGGCAGGACCGACAGCGGCAGTTCCATCTGCTGCCGGATTTCCTCGGCGAAATCCTCCGGCAGTGGCACCTCGGCTGTGCGTGGCACCGCGATCAGGAACTCGTCGCTGCCGTGGCGCCACAGTTTGCCGCGCCCTCGCAGGTAGGACTGCAACCGCTGCGCAACCAGCACCAGGGCCTGGTCACCTACCTCGGCGCTCATGTTTTCGTTGACAGAGGCGAAGTGGTCGATGTCCACATGCATCAGCATGAGTGCGGTACCGCCCGAGGCCGCCTCGGCGACCATCACCTGCAACTCGGGGTTGCCGGCACCGAGGCGATCAGGCGCATCATCGATGCTGACCGGGGGCTGGTTGGGATTCCACATAGGCTCAGTAGTCCGGTGACTCGGCGGCGGCCATGCTGGCTGCCTGGTAGGGGAGATGAACGTCGATCAGGGTGCCTTCACCGTGCGCGGATTCGATCCGTACATGGCCACCGACGCTCTGCGCACGCTCGCGCATCACGATCAGGCCCAGTCCGCGCGGGCCGTCGGGGTCGAAACCCTCGCCGTCGTCGCGGATCTGCAGGTGCAGGCCGCGCTGGCCGACGTCGCGCAGCTGCAGCTGTACCTGGCTGGCACGGGCGTGGCGCAGCACGTTGGTCAGGCTTTCCTGGGCAATACGGAAGCAGGCCTGCTCGATGCTGTTGTCGGGACGGTGCGGCAGCGGCTCGATCTCGGCCAGCAGCTCCACCGGCGAGGAACGGAACAGTACCCGTGCCTGCCAGCTCAGCGCCGCTTCCAGGCCCAGTGCGTCCAGCTGCGGCGGCCGCAGCAGGGTAGAGATGTCGCGCAGCTTGGCCACCGTGGTATCGGCCAGGCTGACGATCTGTGCCAGGTCCTCACCGCGGCGTTGCGGATCGTCCTCGTCCTGCGCGGCATAGGCAGACAGCTTGATCGCCGTGATCGCCTGGCCGATATCGTCGTGCAGGTCGCGCGAGATCGCGCGGCGCTCATCCTCCTGCAGCGAGAACAGGCGGCCGGCCATGGCCTGCAGTTCGCGGTTGCTGGTTTCCAGTGCGCTGCGGATGCGTTCGGAATCACTGAGATCGCGCACGATCAGCAGCTTGCAGTCGCGGCCGCCATAGCGCACCTCGCCCACTGCCAGGCCGGCATGGAAGCTGCGGCCATCTGCGCGCTGCATCGCCACCACGCTGCTGTGGCCCGGCCCCAGGTGCAGCTGGCCCGCACGCAGCTGGCTGCGCACGCGGGCCAGATCGGCGCTGTCCACCAGTGCCGAAAGCGGTTCGCCCAGCAAGGTGTGGCTGCCATAGCCGAACAGGCTGGCGGCCCAGGCGTTGGCGTACAACACGTGTTCGTCGGCGAGGATCACCACACCATCGGGCAGCACCCGCACCAGCTCGCGGAACTGTTCCTCGCGCTCGCGCAGCAGGCGACGCGACTGCTCGCGCTCGGTCACGTCCTGCAGGGTGCCCAGCACGCGGCTGCGGCCAGCTTCATCGATACCGCTGGCGGCGCGCAGGTGCACCATCAACGCGCGCCCGTCCATCGACAGGACGGGCAGCAGCACGTCCACCTGCACCGGCTCGCCGGAGCATAGTTCGGCCAGCAGCTGTTCGGTCTGGGTGGCAGTGGCCGGATCGGCCGGCACCAGCAGTTCGTCGAAGCGGTGCCAGCGGCGGGCCTCGGGCGGGCGGCGGCCAAGCAGCCGGTAGACCTGGTTGGAGTAGCGACCCAGCCCGGTGGACGGGTCCAGCTCCCAGGCGCCGATACGGGCCAGCTCGTGGGCTTCCTCGACCCGGGCCAGCGCCTGGTCGCGGCGCAGCTGGGCCAGGTCTTCGGCGGTGCGGTCGATGGCAATCAGCAAGCGGGCGTTGTGGCCGTCATAGCTGATGGCGTTGGACCGCAGCTCCATCTGCCGTAGCGAGCCATCACGCAGTTGCAGCTGGGCACGCAGGATGCAGAGCTCCTGCGGCGCCTCGCGGATCGCCTCCAGCTTGGTCTGCAGTGCCTGGTCCTGGCCGGGCGGCCACAGCACGTCGATGGTCTTCTCCAGAAGGTCACCGCGCTCCCAGCCGAACGCGGTGCAGGCAGCCGGATTCGCGTCGAGGATCGCCAGCGTGTCCAGGTCGTAGACCAGGATCGGGCCGGGATTGCCCTCGAACATCTGCCGCAGGCGCAGCTCGGAGGCCTGTTGGCGCGCGTGGGTGTGCAGCACGTGCTCGGCCAGCGGGCGCAGCAGCAGATACAGCAGGCCTGCGCTGGCCAGGGCGAAGAACGAGCCCTTCAGGCCCTGCCACAGTGCCGCCTGCTGCGGATCGGGCACCAGCGCCTGCACCACGCTGTCGGTAGAGATCATCCAGGCCAGCGCCATCACCAGGTAGCTCAACACCACCCGGCGCCGGTCACGGCTCAGCGCCTGAGCCATCCGCGGGTCGGGAACAGGGGCGTTGCCGGTCGGTTCTGCAGGCATGGACGAGGCGGGTGACAGGGGCGCTGGTCATCTTACCCCGCAGCGCGCCGTGACCACTCAATTATCCGCCGCAGGCGCCGTTAACCACTGCGTGCCCCGCTGACGGGCGTGTCATCCGGAGCAAGATCGCGTGGACCAAGGGATCATCGCCAGCCTGCTGCAGCACCCGCTTGCGTCGGCGCTGGTCATCGTCGACCGTACCGGGCGTCCGCTGGCGGCCAATCCGGCCGCGCGCGAGCATGGCCTGCCAGCCACCGTGGCGGCCTATGCGCCGATGCTGGAAGATCTGCGCCTGATGGCCGCCGATGGCGGCATCGTGGCCTGCACGCTGCCGGGCGGCCCGCGCGGCCACTACGACGGCCATCTGCGTGCGGTGCACGACGGCGCCGGCAACCTGCTGGCCTTCACCCTGAGCATCCCCGAGCCGGTGCCGGTGGACGGGGGAGGGCGCTGGGAGCTGGCGCTGGACAGTGCCGGCCACAGCCTGTGGGACTGGGACATCCCCAGTGACCGCGTGATGCGGACGCCGGCGCTGGGCGACGAGACCGCCACCGAGCTGCTGGCTCGGGTGCACAGCGAGGACATCGCCCTGGTGCGCGCAGCGCTCGACGAGCACCTGCATGGGCACAGCGAGCAGTACAGCGCACAGTTCCGTTTCCGCCAGGCTGATGGCCAGTGGCGCTGGGTGCTGGACCGGGGCCGCGTGGTCGCGCGCACCGCCGATGGCCAGCCCCTGCGCATGGTCGGCACGCATACCGATATCGAGCAGCAGAAGCAGCTCGAATCGCTGCTGCAGGAACAGCAGCTGCACCTGAGCGAGGCCCAGCGCATCGCCAGCATGGGCAGCTGGTCGTTTGATCCCAACAGCGGCCATTTCTGGTGGTCGCCGGAACTGCGCTCGCTGCTGGCGCTGGAGCAGGGCGCCGTGCCCGGCCAGCGGCGCTGGTTGAAGCAGCTTCACCCCCGCTCGCGGGGTGCGTTGCGTGCGGCCTGGCGGCGCTTGTGGCGCGATGGCCGCGCTGCCAACCTGGAGCTGGAACTGACCCGCGGCCATGAGCCTTCGCAGCATCTTCGCCTGTGGATGCAGCCGCTGCTGGACATGGACGGCCAGCCCAAGCGCCTGCTCGGCCAGGTGCAGAACATCACCGAGCAGCACCAGACCGATGCGCTGATCCGCTGGCGCACCGAACTGCTGAACCGGGTTTCCGCGCTGGGCCGCATCGGCGGCTGCGAGATCGAAGTGCAGACTCGCAGCATGCAGTGGACCGAGGAGTGCTACCGCATCCATGGCCTGCGCAAGGAACCGATCACCCTCGACCAGGCGTTGGCGCTGTACACGGAGGACTCGCGCAACGCGTTCGAGGCGGCACTCGCCCGTATCGCCAACGGCGGCCTGCCCGAGCAGCTGGACCTGTGCTTCTACCGCCAGTCCGGCCTGCGCGTGTGGGTGCAGGTGCTGATTGAACTGGACCGCCGTGATGGCCTGCCGCCGCGCTTCGTGGTGCTGTTCCGTGACATCACCCGCGAACGCGAGGCCAACGAGCGCATTGAACTGCTGGCCCACTACGATCTGCTGACCGGCCTGCCCAATCGTGTGCTGCTCGGCGAGCAGACCGCCGAGGCCATCGAGGAAGCACGCGACCGCGGAACCTCGCTGGCGATGCTGTTCATCGATCTGGATGGCTTCAAGACCATCAACGACAGCTTCGGCCATGCCACCGGCGATGCGCTGCTGAAGGCGGCGGCCACCCGCCTGCACCAGAACCTGCGCAACAATGACCTGTTCGGCCGCTTCAGTGGCGACGAGTTCATTGTGGTGCTGCGCGACCTGGCCGAGCCGGAAGACGCCGGCCACGTGGCGCGCAAGCTGATCGCCTCGCTGGCCGAGCCGCTGCGCCGTGGCGAGACCACGTTGAAGGTCGGCGCCAGCGTCGGCATCGCGATGCTGGGCGATGCGCAGACCGACTTTGATTCCCTGCTGCGTGCTGCCGACGCCGCGATGTACGCGGCCAAGGAAGCCGGGCGCAATACCTACCAGTACTACAGCCAGGACGCATTGGCCCGCATCCAGCGCCGGCTGGACGTCGAGCATGCCCTGCATGGGGCCATCGAGCGCGACGAGTTCAGCCTGGCCTACCAGCCGTTGCTGCACGCTCACCACGGTGAGCCACCGGCGATCGAGGCACTGTTGCGCTGGCACCGGCCCGGGATTGGCTACTGCAGCCCGGCCGAGTTCATTCCCATTGCCGAAAAGTGCGGCGAGATCGTGCGCATCGGCGACTGGGTGCTGAACGAGGCCTGCCGCCAGGCCACCGCCTGGGACCGCGCCGGACTGCAGTTTGATCGCATCGCGGTCAATGTGTCGGCGGTGCAGCTGCGTGATCGTGGCTTCGCCGAACGCGTGATCGAGATCTGCCATGCCCATGGCTGGCCGCCGCAACGGCTGGAACTGGAGCTGACCGAGTCGGCGTTGATCCGTGACACCGACATCCTGCGCCATTGCTTCGACGTGCTCGAACGGCACGGCGTGCCGCTGGCGGTGGACGACTTCGGCACCGGCTTCTCCAACCTCAATTATCTCAACCGCTTCCCGGTGGGGCGCCTGAAGATCGACCGCAGTTTCGTGCAGGGCATGCTGCACGACTCCGGTACGGCCGAAGTGACCCAGGCCATCGTGCACCTGGGCCATGCGCTGGGCATGAAGGTGGTGGCGGAGGGCGTGGAAACGCACCAGGAAGAAGACATGCTGCGCCGGCAGGGCTGCGACGAGATCCAGGGCTACCTGTACTCGCGCCCGCTCAGCCCGCGCGACCTGGCACAGTGGCTGCGCCAGCCGCAGCCGGTTTCGCTGCGCACCGATGCCAGCGGGGAAGTGGTGCTGGTGCGCTGACAGCCATACTTTGGTAGGTGCCGACCGTTGGTCGGCACGAATGCATGTACCTCGCGATCACCCACGCTCGGCGTGCAACTACTTACCGCGGGTATCCAGTTTGGTTGGTCGCGCCTTGGCCACTGTCGCAGCAAGGGCTTCCAGCTCAGCGAGACGATCTGTCTTCACCAGATGCGCCGCATTCCAGCCACCTTCGGAAACCGCGGGCGAAAAGCTGTACATCTCATTCGGAGCCAATGGCCCAAGTCGGTCAAGTGCATGCGCATGCAGGGGCCGCTCATCGTCGTCGGTGACGTCAAGATAGGGCCCATCCAGGGCCTCCAGCAGGAACGCCAGTTTCCAGTTGCGTTCCGCCGCATCGGCGGGGTCTGGCACATCCGATTCTGTCGTGACGTGTCCACTGTGTGGATCGATGCTGATCTGCGTGGAGGTGTTCTCCCCACACAGCAGAATCTGGCCGAAAGCTGTTACCGCGTAGACATGGAGAGTATCGGCACCCTCCATGGGATTGCCTTGCAGGAACGCAGTAGCAACCTCCGCATACAGGTGCGGATCGACCAAGGCGAGCTTGTCGTCCCGATAGCGTGCGAACCCGTCGCGTTGCCACAGCGCCAGCAGCAATCCTGGCAGCTTGCCTTCCCACGCTGCAAAGGCCGCTTCGGAAGCAGGTTCACCTTCGCTGCTCATAGCGAAATTCTGCATGAAACCGTCGGAATCGATCTCTGCCGCCGTCACGTCAGGGTTCGGCCCGGCCAGGGAGTTCGAACCCAGGTTGATGGGCAGGTAGTCCAGGAAATTCAACATTGACTCCGCCTGTGCGGTTTCCTTGTTTGCCTCCTGGGTTGAAATGACGGTCGCTGTGCTTCCAGAGACAAGCAACAACGTTCCCGCCGGAAGGCTTTGCCATGGCTCGTTCAGTACAAGATAGCGCTCGGATGAGTCGTCAACATCAGCGTCCAGGATGATGACCTGTGGACCATCCTTCACACACCCGGCGGAGATCTCGACAGTTGCATCGGTCACACCTGCATCAGGATCGGTCACATCTACAGGTGCGGAGTAGGGCTGTTGAAATTCGCCGAAGGACTGGAGCGCTTGGTGAAGGGCGAGCAGGGAGTCGGGATCTACGGCAAGCGGTTCTGAAGCAACCGGGAGCTGCAAAGCGAGTGAAAGGCAGAGGGCGGCGCTGGTCATCGGGCTGATCTGAACCGGAATCGGCCCTTTACGATGAAGGGCCGAGCGCTCATGATCCATGCAAACAATCCGAAAATCGTGAGTCGCGGGGCATCATCCACGCATGGGGTGGATCTACCTCGAAAATTCCGCCTTCAACTGCATGCGCAGCGTCTCGACAATGGCCCCATAGCGCCGCTTCTGGACCAGGTAGCTGGCCAGGAACAGCGGCAGCACCAGCAGCATCGGCGCCACCATCGGGCGCATCGCCACCAGCGGCAACAGCAGCAGCGACAGGATCGCCACGAACCAGCTGCACAGGCCCGTCACCCGCACCTCGTGCCGTCGCGCGTTGAGTACGATGCGACCGCGCATCACCGGGAAGTAGCGCAGGCCGAAGCTCGGCGCGAAGCTCTCGCGGAACGCCATGCTGCCATCGGGCAGCGCATGGAAGGCCAGTCGCAGCCACTTGTCCTGCGGCAGGTCACGTTCCAGGCTTCCCAGCGAGAGGCGGGCCTGCATGGCCGGTGACGCCGCAATGCGTTCGTTGAACAGGGTGATGCCCCAGCTGAAATAGCTGGCCGCCCAGGCCATCATAAGGACGGTCTCGATCAGCAGAAGTGCGATCAGAGCGATGGCCATCGGTCTTCCATGAAGGATACCGGTGGATCATGCCATGCGCGACGGCCCATCCACGCATGGCGTGGATCTACTTAAGCGCATCCCCATCCAGCCCGAGATCCCAGGCCAGGCCCAGCAGCGCCTCGTCCGCCCGCGACGGGGCCGGGCGCGCGTCCGCCAGCTGCTGCAGCTCGCGGATCTCCTCGCGTGCCACATCCTCCAGCTGTTGCAGCTGCTCACGCACGCTCGCGTTGCGCGGGCGCTCGGTGTCGGTGAGGGCGGGCAGGGCGCGGATCAGGGTCATGGTGCGCGTACAGGATGCATCCAATGGCGGGTTACAGGCAAAGGCCCCGGACGAACCGGGGCCTTGCGGGCTGCCGGCGAGGGCAGCGGACATCAGGATCAGAACAGCTCGACGGTGCCGGCGCCCATGCTCTGCTGGGCAACCGGCTTGTGCGGCGGGCGTTCCCATTCGCTGCGCAGTTCGCGCAGGCGGTTGCCGGTGCGCTGCAGGGCGGTGGCGATCTCTTCGTCGAACACGCCGCCATTGCGGTGCAGCAGTTCCTGCAGCGCCACCGCTTCACGGTTGATCGCGGTCAGGCGGTCCAGGTGGGTGTGCACGCCGCCCAGGGCCTGGGTGGCGATGTCTTCGAACTGCAGGGCGCGCACGGCCTCGGCCACGCTGCCATCGATCGCACGGGCGCACTCGGACACTTCACGCATGCCGTCGCCGAGCGAGGCATTGATCTGCGCGACATTGTCGAGCATTGCCGCCGCTTCCTGGCGTGCTTCGCGGGAGCGGTCCATGTCACGCGAGGCCATGTGCGAAACCGTCTCGCGCACCTTGGCGATGGCGTCCTTGGAGCTGTGCGCCAGCTTGCGGATCTGCTCGTTGAAGGTGGTCGAGCGCTCGGACAGGTTGCGCACTTCGTCGGCGACCACCGCGAAGCCTCGGCCGGCTTCACCGGCACGCGCGGCTTCGATGGCGGCGTTCAGCGCCAGCAGGTTGGTCTGGTCGGCGATCGACTTGACGTCTTCCAGCAGCGCGAAGATGCCATCCAGGTGCTGCGCCATCTGGTCGATGTGCTGCACGGTGGTGCTGCTCTGGCCGCTGACCTGTTCCAGTGCTTCCACCAGCTGCTCCATGCGGTGGCTGGCGTGCTGGGCGAAACGGGCAACGTCGAGGCCGGCATTGCCTTCATCACCGGCGCGGTCGACGATGCGCGACAGGGCCTGGCTCTGCTGGCGCGACTTGCGGTTCATCGCATCGAAGCTGCCACCGAGGCTGGAGACGGCCTGGCGGATCAGGTCACGGGCGCGCTCCACTTCGCCGCGCGAACCCTCAATCTCGTTGCCGACGAAGTTGCGCAGTTCGGTCAGCAGCTGGTCCTGCTCACGCAGGACACGGGCATGTTCCGGGGAACGGTGCGCCTGGGCGCGGGTGGTCCACCACGCAAAGCCGAGCCAGCTCAGCGTCATCGTGGTCAGGATCGCCCAGCGCAGGGCGGCCGGCCATTCGAAACCGATGGCGAAGGGGAGCAGCAGGGTCAGAGCCAGGGGGGCGGCCAGACGGATGAAAATGCGTGAGTACATGGACGTTCTCGGGAGGTGCACGGAGGATGTATCGGCCGTACCCCCTTTCTCTTTAACGTCGATGTGCCCCGAAGTGCATTCTGAATGCGCCGGTTTTCCGGCGCTGGCGGTGATTCGGTGTCCGATTCCCTTTTCCATGGAAAAGCGCCCGGACCCCATGCGCTTACGCCAGCTGGCGGTCCACGGCCTCGATCATCGCCTTGCGGCCGAACAGGAAGTCCCAGTAGCTGCCGCCCAGCTGCCGCCATAGCACCGCCGAGCGCACCGCTGCCAGCAGTAGGGCGCGGATCTCGGCCACCACGCCAGCCTGGCCCAGGTAGTGCGGGTTGCCCTGCACCATCACCCGCGGCTTGAGGTGGCTGATGGTGTCCGCGTACAGGCTGCCCAGGCTGGCCAGCACATCCGGGTGGCCGCTGTCGCCCAGCTCGGCGGCCTGGCGCTGGGCGCGCTCGATGCCCGAGGCGACCTTGTTCACCGTGGCGCCATCCTGAACGAAGCGGCGCTCCAGCTGCAGCACCGACAGGGCCAGCTTGGGCAGGATCGGATCCTGGCCCTGGTTGCGGAAGTAGTTGTGCAGCAGGCGCAGCCCGGCCTTCAGTGCATGGCGGTCTCCGAACACCGCCTGCGGCGAGGACGCATCGACACGGAACACGCTGTCCACGGCGGTGCGCACGGCGGCGGCGTCGGAATGGCCGGTATCGGCGATGCGGCGGACCTGCTGCAGGGCCTGGGCAATGCCGGCCAGGGCCAGGACGCGGTCGTCGACAGTGAAACTCATGCAGCGGATACCTCAAAAGGGGAAGGGGTGGTGCGCAGGCGCTGTTCCAGCGGCGCATCGGTGGCGGCGATCACCGCGCCACCCAGGCACACATCACCGTCATACAGCACCAGCGATTGACCGGGGGTAACGGCACGCTGCGGGCGCGCGAAGGTGACCAGCACGCTGCCATCGTCCAGCACCTGGACCGTACACGGCTCGTCAGGTTGGCGGTAGCGGGTCTGGGCGGTGCATTCGAAGCGCCGTGCCGGCGGCGAGCCGGCGATCCAGTGCGCGGTTTCCGAACGCAGCCGGTTGGAAAGCATCCACTTGCTGTCGCGGTCCTGGTCGACGTACAGCACGTTGCTGGCCACATCCTTGCCGACCACGTACCACGGTGCGGCCGGGCGGCCGCGTACGCCGCCGATGTTCAGGCCCTCGCGCTGACCCAGCGTGAAATAGAACACGCCCGGGTGTTCGGCGATCACGGTGCCATCGGCCGGGTCCACGATCTGCCCAGGCTTGGCCGGCAGGTAGCGGCCGAGGAAGTCGCGGAAGTCGCGCTCGCCGATGAAGCAGATGCCGGTGGAATCCTTCTTGGCGTGGGTCGGCAGGCCGACGTCGCGCGCAATCCGGCGCAGGTCGGTCTTTTCCAGGTCGCCGATCGGGAACAGGGTCGCTGCCAGCTGCGCCTGGCCCAGCTGGTGCAGGAAGTAGCTCTGGTCCTTGGAGCGGTCGGCGCCACGCAGCAGCAGCCATTGGCCACCGCGCTGGGCTACGCGCGCGTAATGGCCGGTGGCGATGCGCTCGGCGCCCAGCTCGCGGGCGGCATCCAGGAAATGCTTGAACTTCACCTCGCGGTTGCACAGCACGTCCGGGTTCGGCGTGCGGCCAGCGGCGTACTCGGCCAGGAAGTGCTCGAACACACCCTGCCAGTACTCGCTGGAGAAGTCCCGGAAGTGGAACGGGATACCGAGCAGGCCGCATACGGCGACCGCATCGCGGCGGTCATCCTCAGCGCGGCAGTCACCGCTGCCGTCGTCGGCCCAGTTCTGCATGAACAGGCCTGCCACGGCCTCGCCCTGCTGTACCAGGCGCCAGGCCGCGACGGAAGAGTCTACGCCACCGGAGACGCCCACCATCACGCGCGGCGTGCTCATGCGACCTCCCGGACCAGCGAAAGCGGATGGCGCTGGCCACCCAGGTAATCAGCCACCACCTGCCAGACCAGCGGGCTGCGCTGGCGCTCGCCGGCGGCCTGCAGCTCGGCCGGGGTCAGCCACAGCGCGCGGTCGATGCCGGTGTCCAGCGGCTGCGCCGGGTCGTGCGAGAGCGGGCGCGCTGCGTAGCAGAAGCGCAGGAACGCGGTGCCGTCGCTGGCAGTCCACTCGTAGCAGCCGATGAAATGGGTCAGCTGCACCGTCCAGCCGGTTTCCTCGCGGGTCTCGCGCAGGGCTGCCTCGGCCAGGCTTTCGCCCGGCTCGAGGTGGCCGGCAGGCTGGTTCAGCACCTGGCGGCCGTCGATGGTCTCTTCAACCAGCAGCACGCGGCCGCCGTCGACCACCACCGTGGCGACGGTGGCGTGCGGTGCCCAGCGCGGGTCCGGCGTGGCGTTCAACTCAGAACTCGTCCTTCTTGGTCAGCTCCAGCTCCATCGCGTCGGCGGTGCGGATGGCCGCATCGATGGCGTCGCTGAGCTGGTCCGGGGTGGCATCGGCATCGATCTTCACCACGAACATGGCGGTGGTGTCCTGCTTGACCCAGCCGCCCATCTTGGCGTCCTGCGAATCTTCCAGCAGGCGGTTGGCCACGGCCACCGGGAACTGCTTGGTCTTGGCGTTGTACGCCGGCGACCAGATCTCGCGGATGTTGTGGCTGCCGAAATCTTCCACCGCCGAGCGCACGTAGACCATCTGGGTGCGGTCACCCTCGACGTCGAAGACCATGCGGTAGTCTCCGTCCTCGTCGACTTCATAGGTATAGCCCAGCTTGTCCAGGTGGCGGCCCACGGACTTGTCGGCGGTGGTTGCGGCGGTGGCGGCGCCGGCAGGAGCCAGGGCGATCAACAGGGCGGTAAGAAGGGTCCTTTTCATGAAGATCCTGTGAAACAGTGTTGAGAGAGGATGCAATTGTGACGGCGGCCGTGCGTGCCGTCCAATCTGCGGCGGGCCGACGCAGGCTTCTCCGAGCCTCTATAATGGACGGATGCCCCATGAGTCCTCCCCCGATTCCCAGCACGAGCACGGCGTTGCCGTAGAACCTGCGCGCCCGGAAGTGGCGCCGCCGCCGTTCTACCAGGTGATGCTGCTCAATGACGACTACACCCCGATGGATTTCGTGGTGGACGTGCTCCAGCAGTTCTTCAACATGGACCTGGACAAGGCCACGCAGGTGATGCTGCACGTCCATACCCGCGGCCGTGGCGTGTGCGGGGTGTTCACCCGCGAAGTGGCCGAGACCAAGGTGGCCCAGGTCAACGAGTATTCGCGGATGAACCAGCATCCGCTGCTGTGCACGATGGAGAAGGCCTGACCGGCCTTTTGTAGAGCCGAGCCCATGCTCGGCTGCTGTTCGTGCAGGTATCCAGATCGCTGGCAGAGCAGCCGAGCGCAGGCTCGGCTCTACAGCCGGATCACGCTTCCGCCAGCGCCTGCAACGCCATCCTGGCGACCGATTCGTCCACAACCGCTGGGTCGCCATCATCGCGGAACCACACCGCCGACAGCCCTGCGCTGGCAGCGACCCAACGCAGCAGGCGGGTGCGCTCGAGGCCGGCCAGCGCGGTCACCTGTTCTACGCGCGCGGCAAACCGCTCGGGCCGGGTGGCCACATGGATGCCGGGGCCGCAGAGGTCCGGGTTGCTGAACAGCGTCGTGTAATCGAACGCGCGATCGCCCAGCAGCCGCTTCGGGTCGATCGCCAGCCAGCCGCGCGCGCCGAAATCGAGCACGTTGTCGTGGTGCAGGTCGCCGTGCAGCGGCCGGATCTCCTGTTCGTCACGCAGCACCCCCTCCGCCAGTGATCTGCACTGTTCCAGCAGTGGCGGCAGCGCAGCCCTTGGCTGCAGCAGGTCGGCGAACCATCTACGCAGGCAGACCAGTTCCGCTGGCGGCGCGCTCCGTGGCCGGTGCAGCCGCTGCAGGACCTGGCACAGGACCGTGGTGCAGGCGTCATCGTCGCCCGCGATCGAGCGTTGCCGCAGCGAGTCGCCGCTGGCGCGCTCGATCAGGATTGCCGGCCCCTCGTGGGCCAGCAAGCGGGCAGCGCCATCACCGTCCCACCAGCGCAGCAGGCGGTGGCTGTTCTGCTCCTCCGCTTCGCTGCTGATCTTCAGCATCGCCGGCGCGCCGGCAGCGGTCAGCACCGGCCAGAGCCGGGCGTGGGGCGTGCAGATGGCCGGGCCATCACGCCGCAATCGCCAGCGGCTCAGGTAGGGTTCGCTCATACCGGTTGAGGTCTTCTGGAGTGAATGAAGATCAAGCGTTCTGCAGTGCTAACGCCATCTGAACGCAGCAATCCGCTAGGGTGATGGAAATCGCGTAGTCAGGCCGCATATTGTTCCCATCTGCCGCCGGAGTAATCCATGTTCAGCAAAGACCTCGAACACACCATCGGCCAGTGCTACAAGCGCGCCCGTGAGGCCCGGCATGAGTTCATGACGGTCGAACACCTGCTGTTGGCACTGCTCGACAACCCGTCCGCCCAGGCCGTACTGAAGGCCTGCGGTGCCGACGCCGAACGCCTGCGCCAGGAGCTGGAGCAGGCCATCGAGGCCTCGGTGTCCCGCCTGGCCGAAGATGACGGCCGTGACACCCAGCCGACCCTGGGCTTCCAGCGGGTGCTGCAGCGGGCCGTGTACCACGTGCAGTCCTCGGGCAAGAAGGAGGTCACCGGCGCCAACGTGCTGGTCGCCATCTTCGGCGAAAAGGACTCCCACGCCGTCTACTACCTCAACCAGCAGGATGTCACCCGGCTGGATGTGGTCAATTACCTGTCCCACGGCATCGCCAAGCTGGGCGAGGAAGGCGAGCAGCCGTCCTCTTCCTCCGAGGGTGAGGGCCGCATGGAAGGCGGGGATGGCGAGCCGAAGGGCGATGCCCTGACCGAATTCGCCAGCAACCTCAACGAACAGGCCCGGTCCGGCCGCATCGATCCGCTGGTCGGTCGTGGCGATGAGATCGAGCGCACCATCCAGGTCCTGTGCCGGCGCCGCAAGAACAATCCGCTGTACGTGGGCGAGGCTGGCGTGGGCAAGACCGCCATCGCCGAGGGCCTGGCCCGCCGCATCGTCGAGGGCTCGGTGCCCGACGTGCTGGCCGACGCGGTGATCTACTCGCTCGACCTGGGCGCGCTGGTGGCCGGCACCAAGTACCGCGGCGACTTCGAGAAGCGGCTGAAGGGTGTGTTGACCGCGCTGAAGAAGGTGCCCAACGCCGTGCTGTTCATCGACGAGATCCACACCATCATCGGCGCCGGCTCGGCGTCGGGTGGCACCATGGATGCGTCCAACCTGATCAAGCCGGCGCTGGCCTCCGGCGAGCTGCGCTGCATCGGCTCGACCACCTTCCAGGAATATCGCGGCATCTTCGAGAAGGACCGGGCGCTGGCCCGCCGCTTCCAGAAGATTGATATCGTAGAGCCGACCGTGGGCGAGGCCTACGAGATCCTGCAGGGCCTGAAGTCCAAATACGAGCTGCACCACAGCGTGACCTATTCGGACGAAGCGCTGCAGGCGGCGGTGGACCTGTCGGTGAAGCACATCGGCGACCGCCTGCTGCCGGACAAGGCCATCGACGTGATCGACGAGGCCGGTGCCCGCCAGCGCCTGCTGCCGGAAGGCCAGCGCAAGGAGCTGATCGACGTCGAGGAAGTGGAAGCGATCGTGGCCAAGATGGCGCGTATCCCGACCAAGCAGGTCAGCGCCACCGACAAGGACGTGCTGCAGCATCTGGAGCGCAACCTGAAGATGGTGATCTTCGGGCAGGATCCGGCGATCGAGACGCTGTCCTCGGCGATCAAGCTGGCCCGCTCGGGCCTGGGCAACCCGGAGAAGCCGATCGGCAACTTCCTGTTCGCCGGCCCGACCGGCGTCGGCAAGACCGAGGTGACCAAGCAGCTGGCGCTGCAGCTGGGCATCGAGCTGGTCCGCTTCGACATGTCCGAGTACATGGAGCCGCATTCGATCAGCCGCCTGATCGGCGCCCCTCCGGGCTATGTCGGCTTCGACCAGGGCGGCCTGCTGACCGAGAAGATCGTCAAGACACCGCACTGCGTGCTGCTGCTGGACGAGATCGAGAAGGCGCACCCGGACATCTTCAACATCCTGCTGCAGGTGATGGACCGCGGCGTGCTGACCGATACCAACGGTCGTGAAGCCAACTTCAAGAACGTGGTGCTGGTGATGACCACCAATGCCGGCGCGGCACAGGCCTCGCGGCGCTCGATCGGCTTCACCAAGCAGGACCATGCCACCGATGCGATGGAGACCATCCGCCGCAGCTTCACCCCGGAGTTCCGCAACCGCCTCGATGCGGTGGTGCAGTTCCAGGCGCTGGGCTTCGAGCACATCCTGCGCGTGGTTGACAAGTTCCTGATCGAGCTGGAGATGTTGCTGCAGGACAAGCACGTGAGCCTGTCGGCCACCCCGACCGCCCGCGACTGGCTGGCCCACCACGGCTTCGACCCGCTGATGGGTGCGCGCCCGATGGCCCGCGTGATCCAGGACAAGATCAAGCGTCCGCTGGCCGACGAGCTGCTGTTCGGCAAGCTGGTCAACGGTGGCAAGGTCAGCATCGATGTCCGCGACGACGAGCTGGTGGTCGAGACCCAGGCCGAGCCGGAGCGGCTGCTGCCGGTTACGGTGGAGTGAGCTGAAGGCTTGGCGTGAAAGACTGGGAATGACAAGGGCGGCTTCGGCCGCCCTTGTTGTTTCCAGTGGGCCTGTCGTCTGCGGCCTTGCTTGAACGGAATGCAGGTGCCAATGCTGTCTTCTGGTCGCGATGGGGTGCTGCCCTGTTTGTATCGCGTAACGATACAGGATACAGTAATGATCATCGGTTTTCGTCACAAGGGCCTTGAGCGGTTCTACCGTTCCGGCAGCAGTAGTGGAATCCGCCACAGTCATGCCAGCAAGGTGTTGATGATCCTGACGATCCTGGATGTGGCTTCGGGTCCTGAGGATCTGGCCATGCCCGGGCTGCGCCTGCATAAGCTCCGGGGCGGCCTGAAAGGACATTGGTCTGTATGGGTCAACGGAAACTGGCGGATTACCTTCCGTTTCACCGGCAGCGGCGTGGAGCTGCTGGATTACCTGGACTATCACTGAGGTCGCGCATGATTCATCACCATCCGCATCCGGGGCAGACGATCAAGGCAATGGTCTTTGATCCAATGGATCTGTCTGTGACCGAGGCGGCCGAGCGCCTGGCAATGTCACGGGTGGCCCTTTCGCGGGTCCTGAACGGCAAGGCGGGCATCAGTCCCGACCTGGCTATCCGCCTGGAGATGGCGGGAGTGAGTACCGCGGTTTTCTGGATGGGGCTGCAATCCAGCTACGATCTTTGGTTGGCGCGGCAGCGCGCGCAACCGAGAGTGTTGTCGCTGGTTGCCGCGACGCGTTGACGTATCTCGCGACAAGGGCGGCTTCGGCCGCCCTTGTCCTCTCCGGGGTCAGCGGCTGCGGCGGCGCGCTTCGCGCTTGAACCGCCCGGCATCGATCGGCTCGATGCGCGCAACCTCGCAGCTGCCGCGACCGGTGTCCAGAGCGCTTCGGCCCTCGCTGCACAGCTCGTCAGCCTCCTTGCCGTCGGTCTTGAAGCCGAGGCGGGTGGCCAGCACGGCAGAAGGGCAGCTGTTGCGGAAATGCACCACATAGTGGTCTTCACCGGCGCGAAGCAGGACGTTCCTGTCAGCGCCGGCGCGAACGATCTGCTGTTCGCCGGTCAGTGGTACGCATTGCGCCGGCGGGGTGCCAGCGGCATGGGCGGGCGGCGCCAGGGTGATGGCAGACAAAGCCAGGGGGACCAGCAGGGAAGACAGGTTCATGGCGGGGCAGGGGCGGCGATCCGGACTGGATCGGATTCCAGGTTGCCGCAGCCGCTGCAAATGCGAATCTGCCGCAAGCAAGGCTGACCGACGTCACGGTGAGATCGGTCACGATGACCTTTGGCGCGTCAGGCGGCGATTGAGCGGAATCCTTGCTGGCGCCCTTGGTCGCCGCCATCCTCGATGACGAATGCGACTGCCTCATGTGGAATATGCAGGCGCTGCTTGAGTGTGCTGCCCATGTGTGGGACCTCGCGCTGCACGGCCAGATACAGTGGGTGGGATGCGTCCATGCTGGTACAGACCAGGCAGGGCTGGCCGAACCAGGTGCCGTCCGGCCCCTTGCTGGCGTAGCAGCGGCTGGTGACGGACTGCGGGTCCAGGACGATCAGGTAGGTCATGCGCGCAGCGCCCTCTGTGAAGAACGCGTTGAGTCTAGAGTTCCGGCGCGATGCTGGATTTCAGACAAGGACGAAAATCGAACGGCCCCGGAGACTTTGACTTTATTCCTTGCACGACAAAGGGCCGGAAGCGAGGCCGGCCCTGTCGGAGTGGCGCAATGCGCCGACCGCTTACTTCATGCGGTAGGTGATACGGCCCTTGGTCAGGTCGTACGGGGTCATTTCAACCTTGACCCGGTCACCGGTGAGGATGCGGATGTAGTTCTTGCGCATGCGGCCGGAGATGTGGGCGATGATTTCGTGCCCATTTTCCAGACGAACGCGGAAAGTGGTGTTCGGCAGCGTCTCGCTGACGGTGCCCTCGAACTCGATGGAATCGTCTTTCGACATGTAGTCCTGTGCGGTTCAGAAAACGGCCACGCTGGGCCTAAGGCGCGGTATTTTACGCGTGATGGGCCCGGCTTGCAAAGTTTGTGTTAACCCCCGGCCAAACGCCGTGCTGGCAAGCGTCCGACCGCCTGGGTCCAGGGGCCTTCACGGCCGTCACGGTGTACGGCCTGACGGACGTGCTCCAGAAAGTCCGCGCGCGGCAGGTGCTCGGCGCCCATCCGCAGCAGGTGCGGGTTCTCCACCTGGGCATCGATCAGTTCCCAGCCCCAGTCACGCAGGGTGGATGCGAGGGCGGCCAGGGCGATCTTGGAGCCGCCGCTGGCGCCACTGAACATGCTTTCGCCGAAAAACATCGATCCGATCGCCACCCCATAGATGCCGCCGACCAGCGTCTGCCGGTCCCAGACCTCGAAGGAATGGGCAAAGCCGAGGTCGTGCAGCTGGCCATAAGCCTCGACCATCGCCGGGCTGATCCACGTACCGTCCTGGCCCGGTCGCGGTGCTGCGGCGCAGGCACGCATCACACGACTGAAAGCGGTGTCGGCGGTGATCTCCCACGTGCTGCCGCGCAACTGGCGGCGGAAGCGGCTGGACAGGTGCACGCCCTCGGTACGGAACACCATGCGCGGGTCTGGCGACCACCACAGGATTGGCTCGCCCTCGCTGAACCAAGGAAAGATACCGCCGGCGTAGGCATTGAGCAGGCGCACCGGATGCAGGTCGCCGCCCACCGCGAGCAGGCCGTCGGGCTGGTGCAGGGCGGTCTCGGCTGGAGGGAAGGGCGCGTCCGGCGCATCGGCCAGGCGCCAGGGCAGCTGGCGGGTCATGCCGTCATTGTATTCGCCGTGGTGATGCGACTGGGATGCGCACGCGCTGCCGGTGCCAATCTTGGTTGGCACACCTTTCCGGGTGCCTCATCCGGCCCGATTCTACGGCTCTACGCGGAACGGACCATGCCCCTGCAATTCCTGCTGGTACCGCCGCACACTCTGCCGCTCCTGCCGGCACCAGTCCTGCAGTGCTTCTGCGAACTCCGGATCGGCCACCCAGTGTCGGCTGCGCACCAGTGTCGGCAGGAATCCCCGCGCCAGCTTGTGCTCGCCCTGAGCGCCGGGCTCGAAACGGCTCAGGCCTTCGCGCAGGCAGTACTCGATGCCCTGGTAGTAACAGGCCTCGAAATGCAGGCCGGGCAGGGTAGCGCCACCCCAGTAGCGGCCGTACAGCGTGTCGCCACCGCGCAGGCACAGCGCGCCGGCAATCGGCTCGCCGTCCTGTTCGGCCAGGAACAGCACCAGCCCGCGTCCCAATGAAATGGCCAGATGGCGCAGGAAGGCCTCGGTCAGTGCCGGGGCGTTGCCGTACTCGAGGAAGGTCTGCAGGTAGAAGCGGTACATCGCCTGCAGGTCGGCACGGCTGGCTTCATCGCCGTGTACCACGCGGAAGCTGATGCCCTGGCGGGTGACCTTGGCCCGTTCCTGGCGGATGTTCTTCCGATGCTTGTGGTTCATCGCACCGAGGAACTGCTCGAATGTCGCCCAGTCACCCGGGTTCTGCCACTGGAACTGCACGTCCTCGCGCAGCAGCCAGTCATCGCCGAACAGGGCCTCGTCCACTGCGGTGTGGAAGTTGATATGGGCCGAGGATACCTCCAGCGCGGGCAGGGCCTCGCGCAATGCCGAAAGCAGGGCGGCGCGCCCTGAATCGTGACGTGCCAACAACCGCGGGCCAGTGACCGGCGAGTAAGGTACTGCGCCCAGCCACTTCGGATAGTAGTCGCGGCCATGCCGCGCATACGCGTTGGCCCAGGCATGGTCGAACACGAACTCGCCGTGCGAATTGGTCTTCAGGTAACCCGGAATGGCGCCGACCAGCGTGCCGCCCTCCCACAGCGTGAAGTGCCGGGCCTGCCAGCCCCAGTCCTCGCGCAGGCAACCGTGCTGTTCAAGCCCGGAAAGGAAGGCGTGGCTGACGAAGGGGTTGCGGCCGTCGTGCAGGGCATCCCAGTCGGTCGCGGCAATGGACTGCAGGGAGTCGAGGAAGCGGGGGGAAGACATGGGGGAAGGATAGGGCAGATGAAACAGAAAGGCCGACGCACTGGCGTCGGCCTATCATCCGGAGTCGGGCGTGGCTCGACCCTGCAGGAGCGGGTCAGCCTCTCAGCTGGCCTTGCCCTGGGCGTCCAGGTAGCGCTCGGCGTCCAAGGCAGCCATGCAGCCGAAGCCGGCCGAGGTGATCGCCTGGCGGTAGTGCTGGTCGGCCACGTCGCCGGCAGCAAATACGCCTTCCACCGAGGTCTGGGTGGCGTTGCCGCCCAGGCCCGAGCGGATCTCCAGGTAGCCGTTGTTCATCGCCAGCTGGCCGTCGAACAGCTGGGTATTCGGATGGTGGCCGATGGCCACGAAGAAGCCGTGGGCGTCGATGTCACGGGTACTGCCGTCCAGCGTCGACTTCACGCGCACGCCGGTCACGCCGGCGTCGTTGCCCAGCACTTCCTCCACCTGGTGGTGCCAGACGGTCTCGATCTTGCCGGCAGCAACCTTGGCAAACAGCTTGTCCTGCATGATCTTTTCCGCCTTCAGGGTGTCGCGGCGGTGGACCAGATAGACCTTGCGGGCGATGTTGGACAGGTAAAGGGCCTCTTCCACGGCGGTGTTGCCACCGCCGACCACGACCACGTCCTGGTCGCGGTAGAAGAAGCCGTCACAGGTGGCGCAGGCGGAGACGCCGCGGCCCTTGAAGGTCTCTTCGGTCGGGATGCCCAGGTACTTGGCGGTCGCGCCGGTGGCGATGATCAGCGCATCGCAGGTGTACTCGTGGCTGTCGCCGATCAGCTTGAACGGGCGCTGCGACAGGTCGGCGGTGTGGATGTGGTCGAAAATGACCTCGGTCTCGAAGCGCTCGGCGTGGGCCTGCATGCGCGCCATCAGGTCCGGGCCCATCAGGCCGTGGGCGTCACCCGGCCAGTTGTCCACCTCGGTGGTGGTCATCAGCTGGCCGCCCTGCTGCAGGCCGGTGATGACGACCGGCTTCAGGTTGGCGCGGGCGGCGTAGACGGCGGCGGTCCAACCGGCCGGTCCGGAACCGAGGATGACGAGGCGCTGGTGGCGGGAGGGCAGGCTGGTGCTCATGTAGACTCGCGAAAAGGTAGATGGGACAAGGCGCTGGCGATGTTTGCGCAGCATCCGTGGCTGGTCATAGAGTGGCGGCTGGGGCAGGGCGATTCAAGCCGATGAACGGAACGCCGTCATCCAGCAGTGGTTTCGGCCCTCGGATTGCCCTGTCGGACGTCGCATAACTGAAAACTGACGCCGTCTCATTTATTATCAATCACTAACAGCGCATTCCAAAGGTATGGTCTAAGGTGGCGAAGCAGGTCCCCGAACGCTCCAAGTCCGACGACAGCAAGGCGTCACGTCGCACGGCCGCGGCGGCGACGACCGACAATCCACGCCGCCAGCGCCTCTGGCGCGACCTGGGCCTGATCGCCATCGCGCCGGCCCTGCTGTATCTGGCGGCCAGTCTTTTCACCTATTCAGCGACTGATCCGGGCTGGTCGCACACCGGCAGCGTGGTTGCGCCGGTGCACAACCTGGGCGGCCGCGCCGGCGCCTGGATCGCCGACGTGCTGCTGCAGCTGTTCGGCTACATCGCCTTTCTGCTGCCGGTGGTGCTCGGCGCGCTGGCGTGGATCGCCATGTTCGGCCTCAAGCGCGAGAGCAAGGGCGAGAACGACCTGGATCCGGCATTGCGCCTGGTCGGTCTGGTCGGTTTCCTGATCGCCGGCACCGGCTTCCTGCATGTGCGCCTGTTCAGTGGCGATGTCGCCAGTGCCGGCGGCATCCTCGGCAAGCTGGTCGGCAATTCGCTCACGGTGGGCTTCGGCGCGTTGGGGGCGAACCTGTTCGTGCTGGTGCTGCTGCTTGCCTCGATCACCCTGGCCACCGGGCTGTCCTGGTTCACGGTGATGGAGAAGATCGGCCGCGGCGTGATGTCGCTGGCGCCGTTGCTGGAACGCAAGAAGGAAGAAGTCACCGAGTGGAAGCAGACCCGGGTGATGCGCGAGGAACGCCAGGAAGTACGCAAGGCCGACGCCGAGGTGCGCGCCAAGCGCGAGCCGGTGAAGATCGAGCCGCGTCCGGAGCCGGTGATCGAGAAGAGTGATCGGGCCAAGCGCGATACCCAGATTCCGATGTTCCGCGGCGTCAACGGCGATGGTTCCGACCTGCCGCCGCTGGCGCTGCTGGATGATCCCAAGCCGCAGCCGAAGGGCTACGACGAAGAAACACTGGAAACCCTGTCGCGGCAGATCGAGTTCAAGCTGAAGGACTTCCGCATCGATGCGCAGGTGGTCGGCGCCAATCCCGGCCCGGTCATCACCCGCTTCGAGATCGAGCCAGCACCGGGTATCAAGGTCAGCCAGATCAGTTCGCTGGACAAGGACATCGCGCGTGGCCTGTCGGTGAAGTCGGTGCGCGTGGTCGATGTCATTCCGGGCAAGTCGGTGATCGGCCTGGAAATCCCCAACGTCACCCGCGAGATGATCTTCCTGTCCGAACTGCTGCGCTCGAAGGAATATGACAAGTCGGCCAGCGTACTGACCCTGGCGCTGGGCAAGGACATTGCCGGTCGCCCGACCGTGGCCGACCTGGCACGCATGCCGCATCTGCTGGTGGCCGGTACCACCGGTTCGGGCAAGTCGGTGGCGGTCAATGCGATGGTGCTGAGCCTGTTGTTCAAGGCCTCGCCGAAAGACCTGCGGATGCTGATGATCGACCCGAAGATGCTCGAACTGAGCGTCTACCAGGGCATCCCGCACCTGCTGGCGCCGGTGGTCACCGACATGAAGGAGGCCGCCAACGGCCTGCGCTGGTGCGTGGCCGAGATGGAGCGCCGCTACAAGCTGATGAGCGCGGTGGGCGTGCGCAACCTGGCCGGCTTCAACAAGAAGGTGAAGGAAGCCCAGGACGCCGGCCAGCCGCTGATGGACCCGCTGTTCAAGCCGAACCCGGAGCTGGGCGAGGCACCGCGTCCGCTGGAGACGCTGCCGTTCATCGTCATCTTCATCGACGAATTCGCCGACATGATGATGATCGTCGGCAAGAAGGTGGAAGAGCTGATCGCGCGCCTGGCGCAGAAGGCGCGAGCGGCCGGCATCCACCTGATCCTGGCCACGCAGCGCCCGTCGGTGGACGTGATCACCGGCCTGATCAAGGCCAACATCCCGACCCGTATCGCCTTCCAGGTCAGCTCCAAGATCGACTCGCGCACCATCCTCGACCAGTCCGGCGCGGAAACCCTTCTCGGCCATGGCGACATGCTGTACCTGCCGCCGGGCACCGCGCTGCCCGAGCGTGTGCACGGTGCGTTCGTGTCCGACGATGAAGTGCACCGCGTGGTCGAGCACCTCAAGGCGATGGGCCCGGCCGACTATGTCGACGGGGTGCTGGACGAGGTGCAGACGATGGGCGACGGCGTGGTCGTCGGTGCCACCGGCCTGCCCGAGACCAGTGCAGCCGGCGACGAGTCCGACCCGCTGTATGACGAAGCGCTGCGGGTGGTCACCGAGACCCGCCGCGCCTCGATTTCCGGCGTGCAGCGCCGGCTGAAGATCGGCTACAACCGTGCAGCGCGACTGATCGAGGCCATGGAAGCGGCCGGCGTGGTCAGCCCGCCCGAGCACAACGGCGACCGCACGGTGCTGGCACCGCCGCCGCCGAAGTAAGACCCGACGTATCCCCCACGACGTCCAAGGAACCGACGCATGCTTCACCCCGTACCAAGCGCGCTGGCGCTGGCGCTGGTAGCCCTGATGGCTGCCGGCCCGGCACTGGCAGACACCGCCACCTCCGCGCCCGCCACGGCGCCGCCTTCCACCAGCGGCGATACCGAAGCCAGCAATAATTTCAGCATTGTCCGTTACCGCGCCGACTACCAGGTGCGGCCCGATGCGGGCAATGTGCAGACCGAAACCTACGAAGTCCTTCTCAAGACCAAGGCCTCCGTCGAGCAGTTCAGCCAGGTGCGGCTGAGCTACAGCGAAAAGATGGAGACGCTGGAAGTGCTCGGTGCCTACACCATCACCGCCGATGG
This sequence comes from Stenotrophomonas sp. YJH_SMC_27, assembly GCF_059369815.1. Taxonomy (NCBI): domain Bacteria; kingdom Pseudomonadati; phylum Pseudomonadota; class Gammaproteobacteria; order Lysobacterales; family Lysobacteraceae; genus Stenotrophomonas; species Stenotrophomonas sp. YJH_SMC_27. The sequence goes on from NZ_JCAFTA010000013.1 coordinate 24,988, forward strand.
CCAGCGCCGCGACGTGCCGGCCGACCGCATCTACACCCAGGAGAGCTACTCCAGCGCCTCGGCGGCGATGTATGCCGACCGCAAGGTGCGGGTGATCGTGTTCCCGAACCTGGCCCCGGGCACGCGCCTGTACTACCAGGTGCGCCGCACCCAGGCTACGCCGTACTTCCCGGGCTATTTCGGCCTGTGGGAGACCTTCAACGTCTTCACCGAGTACGAGGACGCCGAGGTCACCCTGAGTGCGCCGGCCAACCTGCCGATGTTCGTCGACAGCCGCGGCGTGCAGGGTAGTGACCGGCCGACGGTGAAGAACGGCCAGGCGCAATGGCGCTGGCGCTACCAGCGTCGTGAGGCGATGCCGGCGCAGAACTGGTCGGCGGCGGGCTGGGAGTTCGGCCCGAACATCATGGCCAGCACGTATCGTGACTGGTCGCAGATGGGGCGCGCCTACCAGCTCAAGGCGGGCCCGGCGGCCGAGGTGACCCCGGCGCTGCAGGCGCTGGCTGATGAGATCACCGCCGGCATCAGTGACCGCCGCGAGCAGGCTGATGCGCTGTATCGCTGGGTCGCGCAGAACATCCGCTATGTGGCGGTGTACCTGGGCAACGGCGGCCTGGAGCCGAACAGCGCGCAGAGCATCCTCGACAACCACTACGGCGACTGCAAGGACCATGTGACGATCCTGGAGGCGCTGCTGGCGGCCAAGGGCATCGCCAGCTCGCCGGTGCTGATCGGTGCGGGCGGTGGCCCGACGCTGCCGAAGATTCCGGTGCTGGGCCGCTTCAACCACGCCATCACCTACATCCCCGAATTCGATCTGTACCTCGATTCGACCACCGCGTGGGCGCGCTTCGGTCAGCTGCCAGAGGGTGACCTGGGTGCACCGGTGATGCGTACCCGTGACGCTACGCTGGCGCGTACCCCGGCCAATACGCCGGAGCGCAATGCGACGTCGATGGAGGTGCGTTTCACGTTTGATGCCAACGGCAACCTGCGCGGCGAGACGATTCCGAAGCTGGGCGAGAACGCCGAGATCGGCATGCGCGCCCAGTTCTCCCAGCTCAACGCGCAGAACCGTGCGCGCGCCGAGGAGCAGATCATGGCCGCGTCCGGTTTCGACGGGCGAGGGCAGCTGCAGATCCAGGGCGTGCCGGTCGACCTGACCCGGCCGTTTGGCTATCGCATGGCGTTCCAGGCCGAGGACTACGCCGACTTCAGCGTGGCCGGCGGCATGGCCGTGCCGGACCCGCCAGGTGGCGAGTCGGTGCGTGGCCTGTACGCTACCGCCTCGGCGCCGGCCAACGAGACGCCGTTCTACTGCAATGCCAGCCTGCGCGAGGAAACCTATCGCCTGCAGTTCCCGGCCAACGCGCCGATCATCGCCATTCCGGCCAGCCAGCGTTTCGCCAATGCCGCCGGCGAGTACCGCGTGGACTGGAGTCGCGAGGGCCAGGAGGTGATCGTGCACCACCGCTTGCAGCAGAATGCGGTGCGCGGCCCGGAGGCATTGTGCCAGCCGCAGGACTATCCGGCGTTCCGCGCGCTGTATCGCGAAGTGCGGCGTGGCTTCCGTGGCCAGGTGCTGTACGGCAAGCTGCCGGGATCCGGTGGCTGAATCGCCGATGGACGTTCAGGGCGGCATAATGTCGCCCTGATCGCCCATTCATCTTTCCCCGGGCACACTGGCAACCACCTTTCCTGGCGCCCGCGCCCACAGGATTCCCGCATGAACTTCCGCTTCCGTCGTTTCCTTGCCACCACCACCCTGGCCGTGGCCTGCGCCGCCGCCGGCAGCGCCTGGGCTGGCGCCCGCGATGACCTGAAGACTTTCACCAGTGGCCTGAAGGGCCTGGACGGACAGTTCAGCCAGCAGGTGTTCGACAGCCGCGGCAAGGTGAAGGAATCGACCAGCGGCCGTGTGGCGCTGTCGGCGCCGCGCCTGTTCCGTTGGGAATACGTGCGCCCGCACGAGCAGTTGATCGTGGCTGACGGCAAGAAGGTCTGGATGTACGAGCCGGACCTGGAGCAGGCCACCGTGCGCGAGCAGGGCAAGGAAGAACAGAACAGCCCGCTGACCGCACTGATCAACCCGGCGCTGCTGGAGCAGCAGTACGACGTCAGTGAAGAGGCCGCACAGCGCGACGGCCTGCAGTGGCTGTCGCTTTCGCCGAAGCGCGAGACCGAAGCCAGCTTCCAGTACGCCGCGTTGGGCTTCAACGCTCAGGGCTTGGCCAAGATGGAAATCACCGACGCGGTCGGCCAGCGCACCGTGATCAGCTTCAGTGGCTGGAAGCGCAACCCGGGCTTCGCTGCAGGCACCTTCAGCTTTACGCCGCCCAAGGGCACCGACGTTATCGGTAATTGATGGCGGTCGCCGGGCATGGCCCGGCGCTACCTGCTCTGGTGGGTGCCAACCGTTGGCTGGCACGCTTGGGATCTGCCGGCCGGCCGGCCGGCCGGCTCATCCGTTGTCCGGATGAACGATCACCTGCCACGCGGTGCCATCAAATCGAATCAGGTCCCAGGGCGTCAGCACCCACAGCACGCTACCGGCGGAACTGATATCAACAATCGTTGCATCTCTCAGTTCTTCGGGGATGCTTTCCAGCAACGGTTCAACTACGCCGGTTTCTAGACTGTAGACGTAGAGGCCGCCATTCTCCGAGCCGATGTAAACCTGTTGCTTGTACTGGCAAGCAGAGTTGAAGCTGATGGCTTCGCCGACCTCGTGGTGCAGGCACTCGAATCCAGTGGAGATGTCGCCCGTAACGATGGTGCCGTCCATGCCTACAAAGACGAGGCGGCCTTGGTCAGTCCTGCAAGCATGAAACAGCTCCGCAGTAGTGACTTGTTCGGGCACGGTCCAGCTCGAGCCATCCCAGTGCGCAATCAAGCCATGGGAGCCGATTGCGTAGAGGTCAGCAAAGCCCGTTCCGCAGAGGTCGTTCACGCTGCCCACGTGGAACTCAGCGAGTAGCTGGTTGAATCCTCCATCCTCCCGTACACCGGTCATGTGAGCGCGCCAATCGGCGAATCTCCGGCGAAGCTCTGCGTCGCATTCCATCGGATCTTGAGGAAGTGCGGGAAAATCGCCCAGTTCGAGCAGATGGCCGAAATCGTCGAGCCAACTGTCGAAGTCATCCAGGTCCGAGTCGTCTTCGTCCTCCTCGCAGAAGACAGTCGCGAACTGGGTTGGAAGCTGCTGCCATCCGGCTTCACCCCGATGATGGATCTGTCCTCTTGTGCCCGCGCAGAAAAGGTCGTCGCCCAGCAATCGCAAACAGGTAAGACCTCCGGGGAAGTCGGCGCCTTCCGCCGAGACGTACTCGATCGTGGCCCCAGCACGGGAGTAATCTTCCAGCTGCCCATGGAAATCCAGGGCAAGCACACGACGGGGGCGGCCGCCTTCCTCCTCTGGAACAAACTGTGTGGACATGACCTGGAAGTCCTGCAGGTCATGGTAGAACCACTCCTCTTTGGGGGTGCGGCCAAAGACGAACATGCGGGTGGGTGGGCCGGGATCCGGGTCGTAGTAGTCATGCCCGGGGCCAAGGGCGGCAGCCAGATAGTAGATGTCCTCGTCGACCGCGCAGCCAGCAATGAACTCAAGGAGATTGGATTCGGGATCTCGCACGCTTGGGTCCTGAAGGGTTGAGTTCCAAATTCTCGGCTACTGACGAGGGTGCACGACCCCCGGGAAAGTACACTCCATGTGAATCAGTGGCTTACCGAAGAATTGGCTGCGGCGGCTTCGGCTCATTTCCGACACATTGCCAAGCTGCCGGCCAGCGGCCGGCACTACTGATCCCTGCGGCCTGATCCGCCGGGCATGGCCCGGCGCTACCGTTGGGCGGCGCGGTACAATAGCCGCGTGCCAAGACATCGCTCCACTTCCTTCCCTGGCCCCGATCTACTGAGCGTCGATCGGGATCACCTGCGCCCGCTGGCCGAGCGCATGCGCCCGCGCACCCTCGACGAAATGGTCGGGCAGAAACGCCTGCTGGCGCCGGACAGTGCGCTGCGTCGCGCCGTCGAATCCGGGCGCGTGCATTCGATGATCCTGTGGGGGCCGCCGGGCTGCGGCAAGACAACGCTGGCGCTGCTGCTGGCCGAGTACTCCGACGCTGAATTCCGCGCGATCTCTGCCGTGCTGTCCGGGCTGCCGGAGGTGCGCCAGGTGCTGGCCGAGGCCGCGCAACGCTTCGCCGAAGGCCGCCGCACCGTGCTGTTCGTGGATGAGGTACATCGCTTCAACAAGGCGCAGCAGGATGCGTTCCTGCCGCATATCGAGCGCGGCACCATCCTGTTCGTCGGTGCCACCACCGAGAATCCATCGTTCGAGCTGAATTCGGCGCTGCTGTCGCGTTGCCGCGTGCATGTGCTGGAAGCGGTATCACCAACCGATATCGTCGAAGCGCTGGAACGTGCGCTGGGGGATCGCGAGCGCGGCCTGGGCGAGGAGGGTATCGAGGTCGCTCCCGAGCTGCTGCTGGAAATCGCCACCGCTGCCGATGGTGACGTGCGCCGTGCGCTGACCCTGTTGGAAATTGCCGCAGAACTGGCGGGCGGGGAGGGTGGTCGCATCACCCCGCAGACCCTGACCCAGGTGCTGGCCGACCGTACCCGCCGCTTCGACAAGGGCGGCGAGCAGTTCTACGACCAGATTTCGGCGCTGCACAAGTCCGTGCGCAGCTCCAACCCCGATGCTGCGCTGTACTGGCTGACCCGCATGCTCGATGGCGGCTGCGATCCGTCGTATCTCGCGCGCCGGCTGACCCGCATGGCCATCGAGGACATCGGCCTGGCCGATCCGCGCGCGCAGAGCATGGCGCTGGAAGCCTGGGACATCTACGAGCGGCTGGGCAGCCCGGAAGGCGAGCTCGCGTTCGCCCAGTTGGTGCTGTACCTGGCCAGCACCGCCAAGTCGAACGCGGGCTACGCCGCGTTCAACCAGGCCAAGGCCGACGTGCGCCAGAGCGGTACCGAAGAGGTGCCGCTGCACCTGCGCAATGCGCCGACCAAGCTGATGAAGGAACTGGGCTACGGCGCCGAATACCAGTACGACCACGATGCCGAAGGAGGCATCGCGCTGGACCAGACCGGTTTTCCGGACGCGATGGGCGAACGGGTGTACTACAACCCGGTGCCGCGCGGCCTGGAGATCAAGCTGAAGGAAAAGCTGGATCGGCTGCGCGCCGAGCGCGAGGCGGCGCGGGCCGCGAAGGGCCGTTGAGCTGGCTTATGTAGGATCGAGCGATGCTCGACTCCACTCTGGACCGAGCCAGCAGCACCTGCGGAAACAGCAGCCGAGCATGGCTCGGCTCTACAGGGGTAATGGCGGTCGAGTGTGGTTCGTCATCACATTGTCCTGCGGGCGTTCCTTTGGCAGACTGCGCGGCTACTTTTTCAAGGATCGATGCCGTGCAGGAAATGATTCTGCCGTTGAAGCGTTATGCCCAGTTCGAGGGCCGTGCCAACCGTCGCGAGTACTGGATGTTCCAGCTGTTCCTGTTGATCGTCTCGGCCGTCCTGATGGTGCCGCTCATCGCCGGGCTGGTGATGCAGTCCGACATGCTGGGCATCGCGTCGATCATCCTGTTCGTCGTGTTCTGGCTGGCCACGTTCGTGCCGGTCATCGCCGTCACCGTGCGCCGCCTGCATGACTGCAACCAGTCGGGCTGGCTGTACCTGCTGGCCTTTGTTCCGTTCGGTGGCCTGGTGATCTTCGTGTTCGCGCTGCTGCCGGGTACACCGCAGGAGAACGTCTACGGCCCGGTGCCTGCGGGGCCGTGAGACTGCGTGAGTCGAGCATGGCTCGACTTCTACAGGACGGGAAAACGAAGCCGGCGTTTCGCCGGCTTCCTTCTTACTTGATGCTGCAATCGCCGAAGGACAGGTAATCCGTTCCCGAGCTGAACTGCAGCGTGCAGCTGGCGGTGAAGGTCGCGCCTTCTTCCAGCGCGCCCAGCTTGGCCGCCTGCTGCTCATCGTCGCTGGTCAGCCGGGCCAGGACATTGCCCTGGTCATCGCCGGCCTCGATCAGCGGTTCGCCCGCCAGGTTGCTGGAAACGCTCAGTGCCACGGCAGTGAATGTCACCGTCTGGTTGAGTTCGTCCATACCCAGTGACGAATTGCCGGCTTCTTCAAAGGCCTGGTAGAGCGTTGGCAGGTCCTGTGCGGCATGGGCGGCCAGCGGTGCGAGCAGGCCGAGGGAAAGGGCGATCAGGGTGGTGCGCTTCAAGGTGTTCTCGCAGTCACGGGATCCATTCCCGTGGGTGGTGGTGAGCAGATCCACGCCATGCGTGGATGGGTTTGGCAAGGGACAGGGCGCGGCCGATGGCTCGATCGCCCATCCATCCGCAGCCCTGCGAGGGAAGGGCGCTCCTGCGCCCCGCTGCCCGGCAAAATAGTGGATTCGGTGTTTCTGGCGCAACCGGGAAAATGAACGCATCGCGCGCGTGATACACAGTGTGACATTTGATCGATGTGATAATCATTCGCGTTTAAGGTAGACTGCGGTCCCCTGTGAACCGGCGGCCATCGGCCGCTCGTGCCGCCGCTGATGAAGCATTTCGTCCCGCCTTTGCGCCGTGGTCCACTGGCCCGCGGCATGGCCGCCCTGATGATGGCTCTGCTCCTGGCCACCCCGTACGCCCATGCGCAGCAGCGCAATCCGCTGCAGAAGATCGGCCACACCGTGCTCGACGAGCCGGCGACCAGCTATCGCTTTCAACAGTTCGTGGTGAGCAGCCCGGACCAGCAGCGCCGCTGGCGTGTGAACCTGGCAATCCCGGCCAACGCCGGCAAGACGCCCTCGCCGGTGCTGTACGCGCTGGATGGCAACGCCGTCGCTATGGTCCTGGACCAGCCGCTGCTTGCCGAACTGGCCGCGCGCAAGGCGCCACCGGTGCTGGTGCTGATCGGCTACGACAACGACCTGCGCATCGATTCCAAGGCGCGCACCCGCGACTACACCGCGTGGATCGACCGCGCGGACGCTGAGAGCGGTACGACCCAGGCGGTCGGCGGTGGTGCTGCGGCCTTCCTGGATGTGATCGAACGCCGCATCAAGCCGGAAGTCGAGCGTCGCGCACGCATCGATACGCAGCAGCAAGCGCTGTGGGGCCACTCGCTGGGTGGGTTGTTCGTGCTCCATGCGCTGTATACCCGTCCCGCCGCCTTCCAGTCGTATCTGGCGGCCAGCCCCTCGCTGTGGTGGAGCCAGGGCGCGGCGCTGGGTGATCCGGAGCAGCAGTTCGTGCAGAACGTGCACGGCCAGCAGGCCAGCCTGTGGCTGATGCTGGGCGGCGCCGAGCGTGTTGGCGATCGTGGCAAGCGCGACCTGAGCAACCCACGGGTGGTCGCGCACCTGCGCCGCATTGGCGGTGCCACGCCGGATGCGGCGATGCAGCTGTCCGAGCGGCTGGCGAAGGTGCCGGGCCTGAGCGTGCAGTACCGCGAGTTCCCGGGGCTGGGACACGGCCCGATGCTGCCGGCCTCGTTCCATGCCGCGCTGCATGAACTGTACGGCGTGACCGACCGCAGCGCCGGCGATGGCGCGCCCAGTGGCGGGGACAACGCCGCCGAATGAATGCCTTCGCACGCGATGCCGTGCGACCCCACTACCCAGGCGAGGCTGCCGGCGTGCAGCGGCCCAGGCAACCGATGACTCCCGCGCCGCGTGGCGCGGCCTACGTGTGCAAGGAGCCTTCCATGTCGTTCCGTCCGTCTTTCCGTCTCACCTCTCTCGCCGCCGGCCTGTTGCTGGCGGTGACCGCCACCGCGCAGCCGGTGTTCGACCAGCCGGCCAACGCCACCTTCAAGGGTGAAGTCGTCTCACGCGGTGAGAACGTGGTTCCCGGCAGCACTGCCGACGTGGTCGGCCGTGGGTTCTTGCCGGGCCAGAAGGTCAGCCTGCTGCGCGGTGACAGCGTGCTCAACGCGCAGCCGCTGGTGGTCGATGCTGATGGCAACTTCAAGACCCAGTTGAGCATTCCGGCCGACGCGGTGCCGGGCACTCATCCGGTGGTGGTGCGCGCCAGCCAACCGGCTGCGGCCACCGTGCTGAAGCTGCGCGTCTCGCCGCAGCTCCCGCTGTCCGGCCAGGCGCAGTTCGACACCCAGTCCAACAAGCTGGTGCCGGGCCTGTACCAGTCCGCCTACAGCGCGGCCAGCAATGCCGTGTTCGTCACTTCGGCCGTGGGCCGCCCGCCGGTGACCCAGTCGCAGCTGTTGAAGCTGGACCCGAAGTCGCTGAAGGTGACCAAGGCGATCACCCCGGCGCAGGTGCCGGGCAGCACCAATGGTGCGGTGTATGCGGTCTACGGCGTGGGTGTGGATGACACCAACGGCAATGTGTGGGTGACCAATACCCGCCAGAACTCGATCGCCGTCTATCGCCAGAAGGACCTGTCGCTGGTCCACCAGTTCCCCGTCGACACCGTGCCGCATGCGCGCGACGTGGTGGTCGACGGTACGCACGGCAAAGTGTTCGCTTCTGCCACCGGCGAGGACCACCTGACGGTGTTCGATGCGAAGACCCTCAAGGAACTGCCGCAGGTGACGCTGGAATCCGGCGTGGACGACGGCAAGTTCACCCCGATGAGCCTGGTGCTGGACGAGAAGGGCGGCAAGCTGTTCACCGTCAGCATCGGCACCCCGGAGGCGGCAGTGATCGATGTGGCCAGCGGCAAGGTCGAGAAGGTCATCGATCTGGGCAATTCGATCAGTGCCTCCGGCGTGGCCTTCGACGCGGCGCGCAACCGCCTGTACGTGGCCTCGCAGGGCACCGACAACCTGCTGATCGTCGACGTGGCCGCCGGCAAGGTGCTGCACGATGTGCCGGTCGGCGCCGGCGCGCTGAACGTCGCCTTCGATGATGCCTCCGGCCTGGCCTACGTCAGCAACCGTGGCGCTGGCACGGTCACCGTGGTGAACGGTGACGGCAAGGTGGTCGCCAATCTTGATGGCGGCACGCTGCCGAACCACGTCCGCGCCGATGGCAAGGGCAACGTGTTCGCGGTGAACAAGTCGCGCGGCGCTGAAGACCCGAAGGGTGACCGCATCACCCGCATCACCCCGAAGCAGTAAGTCACACGGTGGGGCGGCGTGCGCGTCGCCCTGCCAGCAAGGAGATTGTGCATGAACATCGCGTCCCGTCTGCGCCTGTGTGCGCTCCCGCTGGCTGTTTCGCTGGCGCTGGCCGCCTGTGGCGGCTCGTCGGCTCCCTCCGATGGCAAGACGCCCGCCGAGCCACCCGCGGCAACGGCGCCCGCTGCGGAAACCGCGCTGCCGGCAGGCTGGCAGCGCGTGGTAGGTGCCGAAATGCCGGCTGTGCACGGCCGGAAGGCGGTGCTCCCGGCCAAGGTGCATTCCGACGATGGCGCTGACATTGAAGTGGCCGATACCAGTCGCATCATCGCCGGTGGCGACGACGTCATCGCGGTGATCGAAGCACTGGGGCTGGGCAAGCAGGTCTTCGCCGCGCCGACCAACACCACCACCCAGGCCGGCCTGGCCGCGCCGCACCAGTTCCTGTTCAACCGGACCACTGGCGTGGAGGGCGTGCTGAGCCTGCAGGGCTCACTGTTCCTCGGCAACAGCCTGCGCCGCCACACCGAGCTGGCCAGGAAGCTGCGCGAAGTGGGCGAGCCGGCGGTGGTCATCGACGACCTGCAGCCGGCGCCGGACAAGGTGCGCAAGGTCGCTGCCGCACTAGGGCTGGCCGAGGCAGGGCAAGCACTGGCCACGCAGGTGCAGCGTCAGCTCGACGAGGCTGCAGCGATTGGCAAGGGCCTGGGCCATGCACCACGAGTGATCCACGTCTCGGCCACCGGCGCCGGTGGCTCTCCGACCGTCGCCGGTGCCGACAGTGCGTCGGCGCAGCTGATCGCACTGGCGGGCGGCATCAACATCGGCACCGAGGCGGGGGTGAAGAACTACTCGCAGCTGAGCAATGAAGGCGTGGTCGCCGCAGCGCCCGAGGTGATCCTGGTGACCGAGCATGACCTGCAGCTGTTCGGCGGTGCCGAGGGCCTGTGGAAGGCATACCCGACGCTGAAGCAGACCCCGGCTGGGCAGGCCAATCGGGTCTGGGTGATGCCGGACGTGCAGCTGAAGTACACCAGTGTCGGTTCCGGTGCTGGTGCGCTGGCGCTGGCCAAGGCCCTGGCGGCGTTGCCGAAGGCATGAGTCCGGCGGATCGGCGCCGCCGTCGCGGGCGGACGATGTTGCTGGTGGCGTTGCTGGCACTGCTGGGTGCGGTGCTGGCCTCGTTCGCCGTGGGCCCGCTGCGGCTGCCGCCGCTGGAGGTGATGCAGGCGTTGGCGGTGAAGCTGGGTCTGCTCGATCCGCAGGCGGTCAGCAACCGCGATCTGGCGGTGGTCTGGCAGCTGCGCATTCCGCGTGCCCTGTTGGGCGCGATGGTCGGTGCGTCGTTGGCGATGGCCGGTGCCAGCCTGCAGGGCCTGTTCGGCAATCCGCTGGCCGACCCCGGCATCGTCGGTGTCAGCCAGGGTGCTGCGCTGGGTGCGGTGGCTGCCATCGTTCTCGGCGCTGCGGGCGCAGCGGGCTGGCTGGTGCCGGTGGCGGCGTTCGCTGGCGGTGCGTTGGCGATCGGCCTGACCTACGCGCTGGCGCGACCCGGCAAAGGCAGTGGCAACGCCACGCTGCTGCTGGTCGGCATCGCGATGGCCGCGTTCTGCTCGGCGCTGATTGGTTTCCTCACCTACATCGCCAGCGAAAGCGAGCTGCAGTCGCTGGTATTCTGGCAGATGGGCTCGCTGGCGCGTGCCAACTGGGCCGATGTGGCGGCGGTGGTGCCCCTGTTTGCGATCGGCGTGTTCGCGTTGCAGCGGTTGGCCACGCCGCTGGACATGCTGGCGCTGGGCGAACGCCAGGCGCAGCATCTGGGGCTGGACGTGACCCGCACGCGGCGTCGCCTGGTGGCGTTCAGTGCGCTGCTGGTGGGCGCGGCGGTGGCCTTTGCCGGCTCGATCAGCTTCGTCGGCCTGGTGGTGCCGCACGTGGCGCGCCTGTTGGTCGGCCCCGGGCATCGCTGGCTGCTGCCGTTGTCCGGCCTGCTCGGTGCGCTGCTGATCGTGGTGGCCGACACCGCGGCCCGCACGCTCGATCCGCCGGCGGAGATTCCGCTGGGCTTGTTCTCGGCCGCGCTGGGCGCGCCGTTCTTCCTCTGGCTGGTGCTGCAGCAGCGCCGCAAGGCGGCCCCATGAGCGCGTTGCTGAAGCTGCACGAGGTGGTGGTGCGTCGCCAGCAGCGCGAGATCCTGCATGGCATCTCGCTGGCGTTCGAGCCGGGTACGGTGACCGCGCTGGTTGGCCCGAACGGCGCAGGCAAGTCCACGTTGCTGGCGGTAGCGGCCGGCGACCTGCGCGCCGATGCGGGCGAGGTGAGCCTGTTGGGCAAACCGCTGGCCAGCTACAAGGTCGGGCCGCTGGCGCGCGAGCGCGCGGTAATGCCGCAGGAGCATGGCGTGCGCTTTGCCTTCAGCGTGGAAGAAGTGGTGGCGATGGGACGGTTGCCGCATCCGCCGGACCCGGTCACGGACGATGCCCGGGTGGAAGCGGCCATCGATGCCGCCGAACTGCAGGCGCTGCGCCTGCGCGAGGTGCAGCAGCTCTCCGGTGGCGAGTCCGCCCGGACCACGTTCGCGCGCGTGCTGGCGCAGGATACGCCGCTGCTGTTGCTTGATGAGCCGACGGCCGCGCTGGATCTGCGCCACCAGGAGCGCACGCTGCGCAGTGTGCGTGCCTGTGCCGAAGCCGGTGCGTGCGTGATCGTGGTGCTGCACGATCTGAACCTGGCGGCTGGCTATGCCGACCGCATCGTGCTGCTGGAGCAGGGCAGGGTGGCCGCTGATGGTACGCCGCTGCAGGTGCTGACCGAAGATAACCTGCAGCGGGTCTACCAGCAGGATGTGGTGGTGCTGGAGCATCCGCGGCGCGGGGTGCCGCTGGTTGTGGTGGCCTGAACGAAGGCCGCCGGGTTGCTCCGGGTATCATGGTTGCTTCGTTTTCTTCAATGGACTGATGCCATGTTCCGTACCGTCACGCGCAGCGTGCTGCTTGCCACGATGATTGCTTCCGTTTGCGCAGCCCATGCAGCTTCGACCTCCCAGGTTTCGCTGACCGACGCGGCCGAGAACGCCTCGCTGATAGAAACCTGGCATTCCAGTGGCGAGGGCGCCGCTGTGACGTCGATGAAGACGCAGTACTTCGCCAACGAGGAAATGTCGGTGAGTTGGGACGACCAGCACGTGCTGGTGCTGTGCAGGGAGACGGCGTATCTGAAGATTCCTGCGGCCAAGCTCAAGGCCGGAGCGTTGACCACCGAGCAGCGGCAGATGATCGTCTATCAGGCATTGATGTCCGGCCTGGCGGCTGTCGCGGGCGTTGTCGGGCCGGCAGGGGAGAGGGTGACCGTGGCTGATGATGGCAGCGAGACCCGCAGCGTTGGCGAAAATAACTGGGCATATGGTGTTGAGCGATACGAAGTGATCACCCAGCGGCTGCCGGACGGTGCACTTCGGGTCCGGACCCGCAAGACGGAAACCGTGAATGCCACGCCGCCGGCGGGCCCGGACGACATGTTCAGCACCGAGGACGACCTGGCGGCGCGCTTGTCCGAACTGGCGCCGGTGGGCAGCTGGACCGAAGTGGTGGTCCACGGTGGCGCACGGCAGCCGCATGTGGATCCGGCGATGTCGTTGAAGGGGTGGATTTCGATGGGGGATGACCAGGCAGCGACCGTGGCGGATGCCCGCACGCTGCATGGGTGCAAGTAAGGCGTCAGGCACTCATCACAGCCACCCGCGGGGTGGTTCTACTGTGGTGTGCATCGTTCCATTTATGCGTTCAATATTCACTTGCGCGCCAGATTGGCAGGTCTAGAATGCGCCCCATGAACCGGATGCCGCTCCTGAAGTTTTTCACCCTGACCCGCGCAAGCGCGGAACGGGCGTGTCTGCCTGGAGCTCCACAGGGCCGCTGAAGCGGCTATCGCTGGATCATCCACAGAGCGCCCTTCGGGGCGCTCTTTTCGTTTCTCCAGTTTCATTTCCCTAACCCGACGTACCGCAAGGAGAACGTGCCATGCACCAGATCGCCGAGACCGAACGCTAGCCGCGCACCCTGTCGCCAACCGGGGTGCGCGGCCCCCGAAGTTGGCTTTGCAGGAACCTTTCCCATGAACACCCAAGTCCTTTCCCGTCGTCGCAACCTTGGCATCATTGCCCACATCGACGCCGGCAAAACCACGTTGACCGAACGCCTGCTGTGGAAAAGCGGCGAAATCCATCGCGTCGGCGAAGTGCACGACGGCAATGCGACCACCGATTTCTCGGCAATCGAGCGCGAACGGGGCATCACCATCGGCGCGGCCGCCGTGCAGGCGCAGTGGGCACCGCGTGACCTGCCGCCGCATCGGCTGACCCTGATCGATACCCCTGGCCACATCGACTTCGCCATCGAAGTCGAACGTTCGCTGCGCGTGCTCGACGGCGCCGTGGCCGTGTTCTCGGCCGTGGATGGCGTGCAGCCGCAGTCCGAGACGGTGTGGCGCCAGGCGCGCCGTCATCGCGTGCCGCTGATCGCCTTCGTCAACAAGATGGACCGCGTCGGCGCGTCGTTCGAGCGCGTACTGGAGCAGCTTCAGGACAAGCTTCAGGCGCGACCGTGGGCGCTGGGCGTGCCGTTGGGCAGCGAGAGCGACTTCAACGGCTGGGTCGACCTGGTCGATGAGCGCGTGCTGCAGTGGCGCGACGGCGCGACGACCATCAGCCCGTGGGACGACGCGGCACGTATCCAGTGGCGAGCCCAGCGCGATGCTCTGGTCGAAGCCGTGGCCGATCATGACGAAGAACTGGCCGATGCCTGGCTGGAAGGTCGGGTGATCGATGCCGGGGCGCTGCGCGCGGCGATCCGCCGGGCGACGCTGGCGGGTGCGGGCGTGCCCGTGCTGGCCGGTGCTGCGTTCAAGGACAAGGGCATCGAGACGCTGCTGGATGCCGTGGTCGATTACCTGCCGTCGCCGCTGGATCGCCCTGCCGTCAGCGCCGAAAGCGATGAGGGCGAGGTGGTCTTGCCGCCCGATCCTGATGGCCCGCTGGCGGGGCTGCTGTTCAAGATTACCCACCAGCAGCACGGTGCACTCAGCTTCGTGCGGCTGTACTCGGGCACCTTGAAGGTGGGCGACGCGGTGGCCAGTTCGCAGCATCCGCAGGGACGGCGGGTCAGCCGGCTGGTGCGGGTGCAGGCCGACCAGACCCACGACATTGAACAGGCCGTGGCCGGTGACATCGTCGCGGTGCTGGGCTGGAAGGATGCGGTCAGCGGTGAAACGCTGAGCGGCCGTGCGCTGCCGTTGCGCCTGGAGAACATCCAGGCACAGGCGCCGGTGCTGGCCTGGCGGTTGGAACCGGCGCGTGCGGCCGACCTGATCCGGATGGCGCAGGGACTGGCGAGCCTGGCCCAGGAAGATCCGTCGTTCCGCGTTGAAACCGATCGCGATACGGCGGAGACCCTGGTCTGGGGTATGGGCGAACTGCACCTGGAAGTGATGGTCGAGCGCCTGCGCAGCGAGTGGAACGTCGACGTGGGCGTAGGTGCGCCGCGCGTGGCCTACCAGGAGACGCCGATGCGCGCGATGACGGGTGTCGTCGGGCGGCTGGTCAAGCAGACCGGTGGCCAGGGCCAGTTCGCGCACGTGGTGCTGGACGTGGCGCCGCGTGAGGACGACCAGGTGGTGTTCAACGACCGCATCGTCGGTGGCGTGGTGCCGCGCAGCTTCATCGCGGCGGTGGAGAAGGGCGTGCGTGCCGCACTGTCGGAAGGGCCGCAGGGTCATCCGGTGGTCGGTATCGAGGTCAGTCTTGTCGATGGCCAGACCCATGCCAAGGACTCGTCGGAGATGGCGTTCCATCGCGCAGGCGCCGAGGCGATCAAGGCAGCGCTGGCCGAGGGTGGCACGCAGCTGCTGGAGCCGGTGATGGCGGTGACGGTGCATTCGCCGTCGACATCGGTGGGTGACGTGGTGGGCGACCTCAACCGGCGCCATGGCCGCATCGCCCGCATCGACGACCAGGACGGTCGGGCCGAGGTCAGTGGCTTTGCGCCGCTGGCGCAGCTGGTGGGGTACACCACTGCGCTGCGGTCGCTCAGCCAGGGACGGGCCAGCAGCGAAGCGCACCTGCACGGCTATGAACCGGTACGCGCTGCATGAGGAAGGCGAGGGGAGCCCGTTCGCGGGCTCCCACTTTTTTGTTCGGGTTTCCGCATCCACGCATGGCGTGGATCTAGCGGGTGACCGGGTCGCGAGCTCTGCAGTAGATCCACGCCATGCGTGGATGGATCCGTACCGACACGGCAACATTGGCGCTGCATCGCAACAAAACTGCAGAAAAGGCTGGATTAAAGTGATGCCTCACGATAAATTGCGCACCCCCCGTTGCTCGCCGCCGCCCGCACCCCTCTCATGCGTGATGACAAAGACCCCGGAACCCTGGAGCTGACCCTGCCGCGCAAGCGCGGCCGTCCGCCCAAGTTCGGGTACGCGATGAGCGATGCGCAGCGCGCCGCGCGTTATCGCGCGCGCCGGGCAGGGCAGGCCAACCATGCCGACGTGCGTTCCTGCAGCGATATGGTGCTGCTGGACAAGATCCGTGCCGCGGTGAGCGCGCGCGACACCGAGCTGGCCGGGTTCCTGGTGCACGTGCTCTGGCAGCGCTACCCCTTGCAGCTGAAATAGGCCGTCGGTGGGGTGGCCGTTGTCATCGAGCTTGTTGATAATGCGGGATTCAGGTTGTTCCCGCTGGCGTGCCCGGGATGGCAGGCGCGCATGATTGAACGGTTCCCAAGATGACCACCACCAGCGACACCACCACCGAAGCGGCGCCGAGCGGCGCTCCCCTGTTCTATACCCGTCCGGTGCCGCTGCAGGCCGATGTGCACGCCGATCTGCGCATCCTGCCGGGCAGGCTCGAGTTTGCGGCCGGCAACAACGCCATTCCGCTGGTGCTGGGCGAGTTCTCGCTGGCCCTGCACCACTTCCCGATTCTGTTCGCTGGCCCGACCGCCGTGCCGATGGCGGCCGTCGGTGTGTCCGACCAGAACCTGTTCATCAAGGACGGCCTGTGGGAAGACGAGGCCTACATTCCGGCCTACCTGCGTCGCCACCCCTTCATTTTCATCGACACCGGTGCGGACAACGACTTCCTGCTGGGCATCGACGAAGAGAGCTCGCGCGTGGTCAAGGGGGGTGACGAAGGCCAGCCGCTGTTCGTGGACGGCAAGGCCACCGACATGGTGCAGCAGGCGCTGGAGTTCTGCGGCCAGTACACCCGCGAGCACGAACAGACCCAGGCCTTCTCCAAGGCCCTGATCGACAACGGCCTGCTGGTCGAGCGCAACGCCACCGTGCGCACTCCGGATGGCCGCGAGTTCAACCTCAATGGCTTCCTGGTGGTGGACGTTGAGAAGTTCGTGGCGTTGCCGGAAGCGACCGTGGTCGAGTGGCACCGCAGCGGCTGGTTGGCGCTGATCCATCAGCACCTGATGTCGCTGGGGCGATTCAACGACCTGACCCGTCGCCAGGTCGAGCGCCTGGCGGCCTGATCAGCTTGAAGGCACGGCTTCCGCCTTGCGGGAGCCGTGCCACTGCTGCAATCCCTGCAGCAGTCGCCATGCCTCGACCCAGTCGGGCGTGGCCTGCTGCCCCAACTCCCACAGGGCGGCCGCGGTGCCGGCCTGGTCGATTGCCCGGCACATCTGCAGCGTGCCCTGCAGGCGGTGCGCATGATGGCGCAATGTCGCGGCATCGGCGTCCTGCAGGGACTGTTCGATCCCGGCCAGCTCATGGGCGATATCCGCAGAGAAATCCGGGTCGGCGCCCCGCGCGCTACAAGGCGCGGCAGCGTGCGCCGAAGGCGGAAGGCCCAGCGCCTGCAGCAAGTCTGCCACCTGCAGCGGCTTGACCAGGACGGCGTCGAATCCGGCCCGGCGACAGCGCGCCACGTGCCGGCGCCCCATGCGGGCGGACAGGGCAATCACTCGCAGGGGCGCCTTTGCCCGCGCGCGCAGCTGCTGTGCCAAGCCGTAGCCGTCCCGGCCGTGGAGCCCGATATCCAGCACCACCGTGCCGCGCGGTCGCAGCGCCTGTTCGGCCAACGCGGTTTCCGCATCGGCAACCGCGCACACATCGGCACCCAGCCGACGCAGTTGCTCTGTCACGACGCGCCGGCTGAGTGCATGGTCCTCGACCAGGAGCAGCTCTGTGCCCGTCAACGGCGCCTGCTGCGGGCGCTCGATGGTGGGCGGATCGCGAGGGACAGCGCGGACCGGCAGTCGCAGGGTGAAGCGACTGCCGCGCCCATGTACGCTGTACGCGGCCAGGTTGCCGCCCATGGCAATGGCCAGCTCGCGCGCAATCGTCAGGCCCAGGCCAGTGCCGCCGCACTTCTGGCCATCCTCTCCCTGCTGGAACGGGCGGAACAGTAGCGGCAGTTGCGCGGGGGCGATACCGATGCCGCTGTCGATCACATCCAGCAACAGCTCCCTGGCACGCGGGATGGGTGACAGCTGCAGGCGCACTTCGATGCCACCGGCATCAGTGAACTTCAACGCGTTGCCCAGCAGGTTGTCGACAATCTGGCGCAGCCCGTCAGCATCGAGTGCGACCGTCGGCGCGGGGTCGGGCGTGCAATCAAGCTTGAGGGACAATCCCCTGCGCAGTGCCTCCGGCCGGATCGCGTCCAGTGCATGGGCACAGAGCTGGCCGACGTCGCAAGGTACGACGTGGGGCCTGAAGCTGCCGCTGGCCAGACGCGAGAACGCGAGCGAGCGGTCGAGCAGCCCGCGCAGCGCGTGGCCGGCGGCACGCGCGGCCGCGAGCAGGTCGTGCTCTCTCCTGGACAGGCGCGACTGGCTCAGCAGGTCGATCGAAGCCAGTATCGTCTGCGCGGAATTGCGCACTTCGTGGCTGATCATTCCTGCCGCGCGCCCAAGGCGTTGCTCCGTGCGACCGATTCGCCAACGTAGTGCCTGCCAGAACATGGTCAGGCCGATGAGTATTGCGGCCACATACAGCAGCCAGGGCAGGTGCAGGGCGCGCACCCGGTCAAGCGCGTTCTCGACGGGGGCGGGCAGCATCTGCTGCGCCCACAATGCCAGCAGGCCCGCGTGCTCTTCGAGCGTGATGTCGTGCAGTGCGTGGTCGATGCGCGTCAGCAGCTGCTGGTCCTCGCGGCGCACGAGCAGGTGCAGATCGGTGGAGAAGTCGCTCTCGAACGGATGAAGCTGCAGTTTGCCCGCGAAGTGCCGCCGGATCATCGCGTGCAGTGTAGCTTCCAGGCCGATCGCAGCATCGGCGATGCCGTTGTCCACGGCGGCCAGGGCTGCATGCCGATCGGGCAAGTGCAGCAGGCGGACCTGCGGATGGTGGGTTGCCAGCCAGCTGGCATAAGGGCCGCCGCGAATCACGGCCAGCACCTGCGCCTTCACGCTGCCGACGTCACGTGGCGCGTGCTCGCCTTTACGCACGGCCAGGACCGTCTTGCCGCCATCGAAGGCGCCGGATGCCATCAGGCCGGGGCAGGGCCGTGGGCGATGCGCCGGGCCGCCCATCACCAGCACCAGATCGGCCTCGTGCCGGCAGACTGCAGTGACCGCTGCCCTCGTGCTGGTGTAGGCGATGTCACGGAAGCGCAGTCCGGAATGGTCAGCCACGAGCTGCGCATAGCCGTGGGCGAGGGTCGGGAGCGGGATCGAGTCCGCCAGTGGTGCAGGCAGCGGGCGCAATGATGGCGCGGTGGCGACCCGTACTTCGCGACCCGCCGGCCACGCCTGCAGATGTGCATCCTCGGCCGAGGCTGCTGGCAGCAGGATCAGGACCATCAACGAGGTGACAAAGGTATGCAACCGGAGGCGAACACGGCGCCTCATCGGAGGTTCCGCTGCTCTCGCAGTGCATAGATCTCCACGTCATTGCGCAGCCCGAGCTTGCGCAGGGCGGCCACCTTCTGGGTGCTGACCGTCTTGACGCTGCGGTGGCGGCGCAATGCGATCTCCGACACGGTCAGGCCGGACAGGAGCAGGTCCAGCACTTCGCGTTCATTGCGACTGAGTTCGTCGCGGCAGGCCGGGACCAGGCAATCGGCCGGCAGGCGGCACAATCCCTGCGATACACGCACGATGGCCTCGGACAGCATCTCCAGCGGCTCGGATTTGCTGACAATGCCGCTGATGCCGGCCGCCAGAAGGTGGTCCACGCGGGTTGTTGGCGTCAGCGTGGCGAAGGCCAGCAGGGGCACATGAGGAAAGCGCTCCCGCAGCAAGGGAACCAGCTCATCACTGCTGCGGTCGCCAGGCGCCAGGGTGAGATCGATGATGGCGACATCCACTGCCAGCTTGCGCAGGCAGCCGATGAACGCGTCGCTGTGGGTGTGGCTGGCGACAATGTTGAAGCGGACGTCGCGGCACAGGTGCAAGGCGGTGCCGCGGCGGACGACTTCGTGATCGTCTAGCAGTGCGAGCCGCAGACGGCGCGGTGCAGGGTATCCATTCATGCGCTGGGAGGTGATCGGCGCCCGGGAGGGCGTGGCGACCATTCTGGCGCTGCTGCCGCGCCGGGCACCGAATTTGCTGGATTTTTGCGATTATTCCTAAGAGTCAATGTGCGCGAACCATCAATCCAGGGGTGTTAATTGATGTAATGGATCGCCACGCCCGAATCCAGGCCCTTCAGAAGTTGGCGGGTGATGCCGCCCAGCGCAAAGGGTCGTGGCGTGTCATCGGACCGACTGCGGCACGCGTCTGAGCTTGCGGGTGTCATAACCCATGGCCGCAATCCGTGCGACTGCCTGCTCATAGTCATGCTCGGACACCTGTGGTGTGCGGGCCATGTACCAGACGTAGTCGCGCTTGCTGCGCGCCACGATGGTCTGGCGGTAGCTCTCGTCGAGCCAGGCAATCACGTACTCGGCCTGGATTGGCCAGATGAACTGCATGCCCCAGATCGCGCCATTGCCTTCCTTCTCCACACGACCGATGGGATGCATCGACTTCTGCGGCGCATCGAAGCTGCCCTTGCGGTAGGTGAAGGTGGTCTGGATGCGCCCGTCGGGACGAAGTGCGTAACTCTCCACCGCGTCGAAGGCCTCGCGTTCGGGGCGCGACGGGATATGCGCGATCACGTACCAATCGCCCATGAAGCGCGGCACATCCACGGATGGCGGGCGCGGCAGCGGGCGGGTGTCGCTGGAACTGCAGCCGGAACCGAACAGGCCGACCGCGATCAGGGGAAGCAGCGAGAACATGCGCATGTTGCACCTCAGCGGGGTCGGAACAGATAGTGGGCCACCAGCCACTGCTGGCCGTCGTCATAGCCAAACAACTCGGCACAGGCCATCCAGAACATCCGCCAGCGCTGCCACCAGACCTTCGCTGCAGCCTGGCCATAGGTTGCGATCAACACCGGCATCACCTGCTGGCGGGCCGCATCCTGGTTGGCCAGCCAGTGGTCGGCGGTGCGCTGGTAGTGGGTGCCGTCCAGCAGCCAGCGCTGGTCGAGCCGCAGGTCGCGCTGGAAATGCAGCAGGGTGTCAGCTGCCGGCATCAGCCCGCCGGTGAAGAAGTGCCGCCCCATCCAGTTGTCGCCGCCGTCTGTCTCGAACGGATACATCAATGTGCGATGGGCGAAGATGTGCACGAACAGCGCGCCGTCCGGCTTCAACCACCGAGCGATGCCCGCCAGCAGGCGCTCGTAGTTGCGCACGTGTTCGAACATCTCCACCGACACGCAGCGGTCGAAGCGTGCCGCAGGCAGCTCAAGCTGGTTGACATCGCGGGTGATCACCTCGACGTTGTGCAGCCCCCTGGCTTCACACTGCGCCATGATGTGCTGGCGTTGGCTGTGCGAATTGGAAACGGCGGTGATGCTGGCCTGCGGGTAGCGTTCGGCCATCCACAGGGTCAGTGAGCCCCAGCCGCATCCCAGTTCGAGAATCTGCTGGCCATCGGCCAGGCCTGCGCGCTGGCCGTACAGTTCCAGCATCGCGTCCTCGGCCTGGTCCAGCGTTTCGCGCCCGGTGGGGTAGTAGCAGCTGCTGTACTTCAGTCGCTTGCCCAGGCAGGCCTGGAAAAAGGCAGCTGGCACTTCATAGTGCTGTCGGTTGGCTGCGTCGGTGTGCAATGCGAGTGGGCTGTCGGCCAGCTCGGCGATGCGCCGGCTGAAGCGCGCCGACTGGCCTTCGATGCCACCCTCGCTTTCCTCATGCAGGCGTTGCGCGCACAAGCGGCGGATGCCCGCACGCAGCGCCGCATCGGGGACCAGCCCGCGTTCGGCCCAGGCGATCAGCCCGGTTTCCGCATCTTCGGCTGGGTTCAGTGACGGGATCGCGTTCATGCGGAATGCTCCTTGGAAGAACGGGGGAACCAGGGAAAGAACATCGGTGTGCTGCGCTGGTAGGCGCGATAGTCGTCGCCGCGGCTGCGCAGCGCCTGTTTCTCGGTGAATGGGATGCCGCTGAGGTAGCGCAGGAACACGTACATCAGCAATGGGCCGGCCCACGCCAGCCACCACAGTGGCGAACCGACGGCGAGCAGCACATAAGTGAACCAGTGCAGCCACTCGAAGAAGTAGTTGGGGTGGCGGGAATAGCGCCAGAGCCCTTCGCGGCAGGTGCGGCCCTTGTTTGCCGGGTCGGCGCGGAACCGGGCCAGCTGCCGGTCGGCCAGTGCTTCGCCGCCGACGCTCAGCAGCCACACCAGCGCGGCGGCCACGGCCCACCACGTCATGCGGCTGCTCGGGTTGGCGGCCACTGCGACAAAGGGCAGGGCAAACAGCAGTACCAGCAATGCCTGCGCAATGAAGAAGCCAAAGATCTTGCCCTGGTGGCCCTGCCAGTGTTCGCGCAGATAGCGGTAGCGCCCGTCTTCCGGTTCGCTACGGACCCGGTGCCAGAGGTGCAGGGCCAATCGGCTGCCCCAGAGGCCGCCGAGCACGCCCAGCGCGATCCGCGGCACCGTCGCGCCGTCGCCGAGCAGCGCCAGCAACAGGGCCGATGCACCGACGCCCTTGGCCCAGAGCACATCGACCACGCCGATGTTCTGGTGGCGGCGCTGCCAGGCCCAGCCCCAACTCATCATCAGCAAGGTGTACAGCAGGACCCACAGGAGATGATTCATGAAGGAACTCCAGCCAGGGGCGGCGAGCTGGCTCGTGAGCCGCGACGGGCGCAGTGGCACAGCAGTGAAAGCGCGATGCACCAGCCCGCCCCCAGTACCAGCAGGCCCTGCCATGCCGGCACAGCGAACCGCACTGCATCAAAGCCACGTGCCGCGGACAGATAGGCCAGCGGTGCCAGCAGCAGGCCGAACAGCGCCGGCAGGGCACGGTGGCGCAGCAGGAAGCGCATCGAGGTCGTCAGCGTCATCGCGAACGCGGCCCACAGCGCCATGATCCACGGCGGAGGCGCCCAGGCGAGCGGGGCGGCGGCGTAACGAACGGTGCCGGTCGCAGCGGCGCTGGCATCGACCAGCCAGGCGCAGGCCAGCGCCAGCACCATCAACCGAAGGTCCAGCCGTGGTTGCGGCGACGTCAGAAGCTGGCTGCCGATGTAGAGAGAGGCTGCCAGCAACGCCGGCCACTGCCAGCCGCGCCCGGCGCCGGCCACGGCGCACAGCCAGACCAGCTGGTTGCCAAGCAGATTGGCCCAGAACCGGCGCATCTCAACTGCCCTGGCCCGATGAGGCGCCCGGGCGATGCCCCGGGCGCGCCATCAGCAGATGGGAGACCCCGATCGAGCGCTCCAGGAAGCCGCCCTCGCAATAGGCCAGGTAGAACTCCCACAGGCGGCAGAAGCGCGTATCGAAGCCCTGCGCCTGCACGTCGGGCAACCGGACGAGGAAGCGCTGGCGCCAGGCGCGCAGGGTCAGCGCGTAGGAGTGGCCGAAGTCCTGCTGGGCGATCAGCTGCAGGTCGCTGGACCGCGTTTTGGCGGCCATGATCGCGTTGATCGACGGAATGAAGCTGCCGGGGAACACGTAGCGCTTGATGTAGTCGACGCTGCGCCGGGCCTGCTCGTAGCGATGGTCCTCGATGGTGATGGCCTGCAGCAGGGCAACGCCATCAGGCTTCAACAGGCGCTGCAACGTCGCCATGTAGGTGTCCAGGTATTCGGCGCCGATGGCCTCGATCATCTCGATCGACACCAGCTTGTCGAACTGGCCCTGCAGGTCGCGGTAGTCCTGCATCAGCAGCGTGACCTGGCCTTGCAGGCCTGCGGCGCGCACGCGCTCTGCCGCCAGCGCATGCTGTTCTGCGGAGATGGTGGTGGTGGTGACGTGGCAGCCGTAGTGCTGCGCGGCGTGCAGCGCAAAACCACCCCAGCCGGTGCCGATCTCCACCACGCGGTCGCCCGGTTTGAGCTTCAGCTGCTGGCAGATGCGGTCCAGCTTGCGCCGGGAGGCGGATTCCAGCGACTCGTCTTCTTTGTCGAACAGGGCTGAGGAATACATCAGGTCCGGCGACAGGAACAGGGCAAAGAAGTCGTTGCCCAGGTCATAGTGC
Source organism: Stenotrophomonas sp. YJH_SMC_27 (assembly GCF_059369815.1). Taxonomy (NCBI): domain Bacteria; kingdom Pseudomonadati; phylum Pseudomonadota; class Gammaproteobacteria; order Lysobacterales; family Lysobacteraceae; genus Stenotrophomonas; species Stenotrophomonas sp. YJH_SMC_27. The sequence continues at coordinate 48,568 of NZ_JCAFTA010000013.1, forward strand.
GCGGCTATGTTGCGGCGGCTGCCCTCGCGGCTGTTGCGGCGCAGGCGGTTCCAGCCCCGCAACAGCCAGCCGCCCAGGCGGGCCGGGCCACGCTCCATGCCGTCGAGCAGGTCGCGATTGCGTACCAGCAGCCGAATCAGCGCCACCAGGTCATCGCAGTGCCATTCGCCCTGTATGTAGCTTTCACCTGCACCCACACTGCCTTGCGCTGCAACCTTGCGGTAGAACGCCGGGTCATCGATGGTGACGGTGACATGCAGTTCGCCATGCGCATCGCCCAGCCAGACTTCGCCGAGTGCATCACGCACGCACAGGCGGCCGTCGCGCATGGGGGCAAGCTGGGCCAGCAGGCGGCGGCGCAGGAATGCATCCAGGGCGCGGGGACGTGGCAAGGCGACCAGGGGAGTCATCGAATTCATCGTGGTTTCTCGGCAAGAGCAGGGTGGTCGTGCACGGGGTTGCGCTTCAGCCACAGCCGCAGCGCGTGCCAGTGGATGGCGGCCACCACCTGCGTGGTCATCAGGGGGTAGCAGGCCAGTACCCGGGCCAGCCCAGGGCCGTCCAGCACCCTTCGCTGCATGGACTGGGTGGCGTCGAACTGCCGAACGCCGTCGCGCCAGACCTGCATGTGCACGCGAAGATCATCACCAGGTGCGTTGAACCGCCAGTCGTAGCGGCAGTCCATCGGCATGAAGGGTGAGACGTGAAAGGATTTGTCGAATGTCCAGCGCAGTGATGCCCCGTCGCCGGTGGCCGCAGCTACCGGCAGCACATAGGCGTGCCGCTCCTTCCACGGGGTATTGGTGATCTCGGCGACGATGCAGTCCAAGGTGTTGCCATCGGCCCGGTAGCAGTAGTAGAAGCTGACCGGATTGAATACGTGCCCGGCGAAGCGAAGATGGGTGAGCAGGCGCACCGGGCCGGTGGGCCGATAACCCAGGGTAGCCGCGGCATGGTCGCGCACCGCATCGGCCAGTGGTTGCGCAGGGTTGCCGAAGTAGTCACTGCGGCGGAACTCGGCCAGGTTGCGGCGATTGACCGACCACAGCCAGCGCCCGGCGAACACGGTCTCCAGCTCGTCCAGATCGAGCAGCAGCTGCGCGATCGGATAGCGGAACGCGTGGGGCTGCGGATGATGCCGTCGGTGCATCACCTGCCCGAAGTAGAGTGCGCTGGCACTCACGCTGCCACCTCGCCGGTTGCGATGGTGTCGCGGTGCGGGGTGCACTCGCGCATCGCGTCCACCACGCGGCGGGCGCTGCGGATGCCGTCTTCGTGGAAACCCCAGCCCCAGTACGCGCCCGCGAACCAGGTGCGGCGGCGGCCCTGCAGCTCAGCCCAGCGCTGTTGCGCGCGTACCGCTGCGTGGTCGTGGACCGGATGGGCATAGTGCAGCCTGCGCAGTACCTTGGCCGGATCTATCGCCTCGCTGCGGTTGAGGGTCACGACCAGCGGGGTGTCACCGGGCAGGCCCTGCAGAAGGTTCATGCAATAGCTGACCGTACAGGGCGCGCCTGGCTCCTTGGGAACGTGTGCATTCCATGCGGCCCATGCCTTGCGGTTGCGCGGCAGCAGCGATGCGTCGGTATGCAGTACTGCTTCGTTGGCCTGGTAGCGGATGGCGCCGAGCACGTCGCGTTCGACCGGATCGGCGTCACGCAGCAGGGCCAGCGCCTGGTCGCTGTGGCACGCCAGGATGACCTCGTCAAAGCCCTCCACGCCGGCCGCGCTGTGCACGCGCGCGCCCCACGGCATGCGCTCGACCGAATGGACCGGACATTCCAGCCGCTCGCGTACCCGCCAGCGGGCACGCAGGGCATCGACATAGCGTGCCGAGCCACCGCTGACTACCCGCCAAGGTGCGCGCCCGGTCATCTGCAGCATCTGGTGGTTGGCCATGAACTGGGCCAGGTAGCGGGCCGGGAACTGCATGACCGTGTCGGTCGGTGACGACCACAGCGCTGAAGCCATCGGCAGCAGGTGCTCGTCGATGAACGCAGCACCGTAGCGCTGGCTGCGCAGGTACTGGCCCAGTGTCGGGCCTTCGCCTTCGGCAAGCAGCAGCGGTGCATCCCGGTAGAACCGGCGCAGGTCGGCCAGCATTCCCCAGAAGCGTGGCGAAACCAGGTTGCGACGTTGGCAGAACAGGCCATCCAGCGACGTGGCGTTGTACTCGACGCCACTGCGCTCGCTGTGCATGGAGAAGCTCATGGTGGTCGGCTGCGAGGCCACGCCCAGTTCTTCGAACAGTGCCGTCAGCAGTGGGTAGTGCAGGGGATTGAACACGATGAAACCGGTATCCACCGCCATGCGCGTGCCGTCCACCTGCACGTCATGGGTGTGGGTATGTCCGCCCAGGTAATCGTTGGCCTCGAACAGCGTCACTTCGTGTTCGCCGTCCAGCCACCAGGCACTGGCCAGGCCAGCGATGCCGGAGCCGATGATCGCGATGCGCATGTCAGTACCTCGCCTTGGCCAGTACCCACTCGGGGATGGGCTTGAGCCCCTTCACCAGGCCCATGGCCGCCATTGCGCGCAGCCCGTACCAGGTCAGGTCGATCTCCCACCAGCGGAACCCCTGGCGGACGGTGCCGGGGAAGAAATGGTGGTTGTTGTGCCAGCCCTCGCCGAAGGTAAGCAGCGCCAGCCAGAGGTTGTTGCGGCTGTCGTCACGGGTCTCGAAGCGCCGCCGGCCAAAACGATGGGCCAGCGAGTTGATGGTGACGGTGGCGTGGAACAGCACCACGGTGGAGATGAAGAAGCCCCACACCAGCAACTGCGGGCCAGAGGTGTGCAGCCCGGGCGCCCAGCGCTCCAGGCCGGCGCCGAGTGCGTACAGCGCAGCGGCCAGCAGTACCGGCACCGCCGTATCGAAGCGGTCCAGCCAGCGCAGCTCCGGGAAGCGCGCCAGGTCAGGCACGCGCGATAGATCCGTGGCGAATGCCTCGCGGGTGAGGAACCAGCCCATGTGGCTGCGCCAGAAGCCGCCTTCGCGCGGCGAGTGCGGGTCCAGTGGCTGGTCGGCATGCCGATGGTGATGGCGATGGTGGGCAGCCCACCACAGTGGCCCGCGTTGCACGCTGGACGCGCCGATCACTGCGAACACGAACTGCACCGTTCGCGATGCCTGGAACGTCCGGTGCGAGAAGTAGCGGTGGTAAAAGGCGGTGATCGCAAACATGCGCACTGCGTAGAGGGCTGCGGCGACGATCACTGCCGTCCACGAGATACCTACCCAGATCACCGCGATGCAGGCCAGGTGCATCAACGCGAACGGTACGGCGCGCAGCCAGTCGATGCGTCCGGGCTCGCCAGCGGCGTGGTCCGCAGCGCTGCCGGTGTCGACCCAGCGCTTCAGGGTGCGCAGCAGGCGCCAGCGTCGGCGGGGAAGGGGCGCTACAGAGGCCATGGCGGATCTCGGCGGGTGTCGTGTCTTCCTCTACGCAGCAGTGCGCGCAATGGATGCGGCCGACTGTGTAAAATTCCGGCTTCACTTGGGCATCACGCTGCAGCGTTCGACCAGCGGTTGCGCCCAGGCCTGTTGCCATTCGCTGGCGGGCCGCTCGGCCACCGGCGAGCTGAAGCGCACCGTGACCTGTGGGTAGGTGCCGCGGGTATCGCGCAGGTTGCTGGTTCCGCGGAATTCCAGCAGGCGGCGGTCGGCGCTGGCATAGACCAGCGACAGGCGCGGCGCGATGCCGCCGTACCACGTGTCCAGACTGACCTCGATGGCCTGGGCGTCGATGCCCTGCCAGCGAACAGGGCCGGTACGCCGCACCTGCACCGGGAAGAAGCGCTGCCGCCCCGGCACCAGGAAGGGCAGGCTGATGCGTTCACCTCGCAGCAGCGCTGGCCAATGCTGGCGCACCGCGGCGTCGAAGCCCGTGTCGATCACCGCATCCGGTGCCAGCTCAAGCCGACGCTGACGCAGCTCGCTGGCGGCGTCTTCTTTCCAGGCGATCAACACCGACTCGCCACTGGCGTCGACTTCAGCGGTTTGCCCGCTACGGCTGTCCTGCAGCGAATAACCCCGGGCCTGCGGGCGGGCGCTGGCCGGCAGATGCTTGCGGGCGAAGGGGCGGCCATCCGGGCACTGATAGAGCACCCAGCGTTCGGCACCCTCCGATGGGCCGCGCCGCCAGTGCACTTCACGATAGAGCAGGTCGCCCTGCGCCGAGGTGGCCACGCCCTCGTTGCGCAGCCAGGGCGCCGCCAGCGCGGCATGGGGCAGGCATAGCAGCAGCCAGGCAGTGCGCATGGTATTCGTCCGGTAGGGAGGCTCAGGTCATACGGTGGCCGTGGCTGCTTGGATGCGCAGTGCCTGCTGCATCCAATGGCCACCCCTGCGCGTAGAGAGGACAGACCTTCACCTGCCCGCCGCTCACGCAGATGTACCCTGACGCCGCCAGCACCCTCCTCAACTTCGATACCGCACGCACCGTGTCCAGTTCCCAGCAGCCGAGCAGTGAGCCGACGAACTGGGCCGATGACATGGACAGTGTGGCGCGGCTGCGCGACCGCGACTGCTTCATGCGGATCTATGACTACTTCATGCCGCGGCTGTGCGTGTATCTGCGTGGCCTGGGGGCACCCGACGCCGTGGCCGAGGAAATGGCGCAGGAGTGCCTGCTGCGCCTGTGGTTGCGGGCGGCCGAGTATGATGCGGCCCAGGGCGCGCTGAGTACCTGGCTGTACCGGATCGCGCGAAACCTGCAGATCGACCGCATCCGTCGCGAGCGCAGCTGGATGCAGGTGCAGGCAGCGGTGGAAGACGCCGCGGCCGTGGACGTGATCGAGCGCAGCAGTGCCGAGCAGTTCGCCGACCAGGCGCGCCTTCGCCAGCGCATCAACGAGCTGCCCGCCGTGCAGGCGAGGCTGGTGCGGATGTCCTATTTCGAGGCGAAGAGCCACAGTGAGATTGCCCAGGCGCTGGGCATGCCGCTGGGGACGGTAAAGTCACACCTGCGACGTGCGTTCCTGCAACTGCAGGCCAAAGTGGGAGGTGCGCTGTGAATCCGCACCACCACCTGCACGAATCCACGCTGATGAGCTATGCCGCCGGCGCGCTGCCGGCGCCGTTGAGCATCGTGGCCGGTGCCCACCTCGAGCAGTGCCCCCACTGCCGACAGCGCCTGCGCGATGCCGAGGCAATCGGCTCGGTGTTGCTGGAGCAGACCCAACCGCCCGCTGCCGACGGGCGTCGCGAGCAGTTGCGCGAGGCCATGCTGATGCAGCTGGCCTCGGAGGCGCCGAGCGCCATCGCCGGAACCAGGCGCCCTGTGCCGAGGGAGCGGCCCGAGGCCGACCCCGACCACCTTCCTGCATCACTGCACCCGTACTTCGGCGCATCGCTCAGCGAGCTGCGTTGGCGCTGGATGGCGCCCGGCGTGCATTGCATCCGTGCCGAGCAGATGCCCTCGCTGATCATGCTGAAGATTGCCCCGGGCAAGTGCCTGCCCATGCACAGCCATGGCCGCAGCGAACTGACCCAGATCCTGCGGGGTTCGTACAATGATGCGCTGGGGTTGTTCGCATCGGGTGACGTGGCAGATCTGGACGAAGACGTGGAGCATCAACCGGTGACCGCGCCCGGTGTCCCCTGCATCTGCGTGTCAGCGCTGGATGCGCCGCTGGTGTTCAGTGGCTGGCTGGCGCGGAAGATCCAGCGTTTCGTGAAACTCTAGCGGGGATGACGATGGCCGGGACGGGCGCATTACGGATTCTGTTGACCGGTGCCGCAGGCCTGGTCGGGCAAGGTGTGGCGCTGGCCTGCCACCGCTCACCACAGGTGTCCGGCCTGACAGCGCTGGTCCGCCATCCGGGAAGTCTGAGCGGCGCCGGCAGCGAACTGATCGTTCCGGACTTCCTGCGTATCCAGGACCGGTCGGATGAACTGGCCGGGTTCGATGCCTGCTTCTACTGTGCCGGGGCGCCACCGGTTGGCACGGCAGAGGCCGAGTACCGACGCGTGACCCTGGACACCACTCTGGCGGTGGCCCTTGCCTGGGCGGCTGCGAATCCCGAAGGGTGCTTTCTGTATGTATCCGGTGCCGGCGCGGACCCTCGGAGCCGGCTGATGCCGTTGAGGATCAAGGGCGAGACCGAAGTCGCATTGCAGAGCCTGCCGGTGCGCACCGTGATGCTGCGCCCGGGCGGTGTCAGGCCGGTCCCGGGCACCGGCACCCGTCATGCCCTGTTGAAGCCCCTTTACTGGGGCGGTGCGCCATTGATGAAACTGGCCGGTGCGGTTGCACCTTCGTTGGTGACGAGCAACCTGGCACTGGGCCAGGCGATGATTGCCTTGGCCGTCAGGGAGCATCCACCGGCGACGGTGGAGTGCGCGGACATCAACCGGATCGCGGCCGGCGGGCGCGATCCGGCGTCCTGACCTCAGTGTGGCGCTGCCTCCAGCGCGGTGCGCACGGCCGTCGCCAGATCACTTCGGGTGAACGGCTTTGGCAGCAGCGCAACGGCCCGCCCTTGGCTGCCCACCTGGTCGTGGTCACGGGGATAGCCCGACGTGAACAGCACGGCGACCTCCGGCCAGCGTTCACGGACTTCCCGCACCAGCTCCCAGCCCGACATGCCGGGCATCACCACGTCCGAGAACAGCAGGTCCACCCTGGTATCCGGGCGTTCCAGCAGCCGCAGTGCGGAAGGGCCGTCGTGGGCTTCCAATACCCGGTAGCCCAGCAGCCGCAGTGCATCCACCGTGTGGGCGCGGACATCGTCGTTGTCCTCGGTCACCAGGATGGTTTCCTCGCGCGGCGAATAGCCTGCCAGGCCGGTCTGCGGAGTGCGCGCCTCGCTGGGCAACGGCAGCAGTGAACGCGGGAACATCATGGTGATGCTGGTGCCGCCGCCTTCCACCGAATCGATCAGCACGTGGCCGCCTGACTGCTTGACGAATCCGTGCACCATCGACAGGCCCAGGCCGGTGCCACGGCCAACCTGCTTGGTGGTGAAGAAGGGTTCGAAGACCCGGGCGAGCGTCGCCGCATCCATGCCGTGGCCGTTGTCGCGCACCCGCAGCATCACGTACTCGCCCGGCGTTGCATCCGGGAACAGCGCGGCATAGTCGTGGTCCAGATGGCTGTTGTCGACTTCAATCACCAGCCGCCCGCCATGCGGCATCGCATCGCGGGCGTTGACCGCCAGGTTCAGTACGGAGGCCTCCAGTTGGCTGATGTCGATCTCCACGCACCAGATGTCCTCCGCGCTGCGGATCTCCAGTTGCACCAGTTCACCCAGTGCACGCTGCAGCATGTCGTGCATGTCCAGCAGGCGGACATTGAGGTCAGCGGCCTGGCTGCGCAGCGGCTGGCGGCGGGCAAACGCCAGCAGGCGCTGGGTCAGGCTGGCGGCACGGCCCACCCCCTTCAGCGCATTGTCCAGCGCACGGCCCACCAGCGCACCGGCCTCGCCAGCCCTTTCACTGAGCAGCATGGCGTGCTCGACATTGCCGGAAATGACGGTCAGGATGTTGTTGAAATCATGCGCGATGCCGCCGGTGAGCTGACCGACCGCCTCGATCTTCTGTGACTGGCGCAGCGCGTGCTCGGCCTGCAGGCGTGCGGTGGTTTCGACGGCCTCGGAGACAACGGCGGTGACCGCCCCTTCGGCGTCGAGCAGCGGACGGAACGAGAAGTCGAAGCTGCGGCGGCCGGTCGGGAGCTCCAGCTCCAGCGCATGCAGTGAACTGCGGCCCTGCGCTGCGTCTCCGACGGCGCGGTCGATCGCTGCGCCCATGCCCTCGGTGGTGGCGAACCAGACCGATTCGGCGAAGTGCTGGCCAACAATGTCCTTCTTGTCTGCAAGTACAGCGGCCAAGGAAGCGTCATTGGCATCGACCACGCATCCGCGCAGATCCAGCAGCACCTGATGCTGGAAGCTGGACTCGAAGATCGCCTGCAGGCGGCGCTTGCTGGCGCGCAGCTCGGCCGTGCGCGCCTGCACCTGCTGCTCGAGCAGCTGGTTGTCCTCACGCAGGGCCAGCTCGGCCTGCTTCAGCAGCGAGATGTCGCTGCCCAGGCAGATGTAGCCGGCCACGCTGCCATCGGCGGCATGCTCCGGCACGCATTCCATCTGTACGAAACGCGACTCGCCACTGCGATGGACGAGCTCGACCTGGAAGCTCGTGCGTTCGCCCTGCAGTACCCGTTCAAGGCTGGGCAAGGCGTGTTCGAAAGCGGAGATGCCGCTGACATCGCGCGCGGTCCGGCCCAGCAGCTCGGCCAGGCTGACTCCATGCCAGTCCAGGAACGCCTTGTTGGCGAACCGGTAGCGATGCGCGTTGTCGAGCTGGGCGATCAGCGCGGGTACGGCATCGGTGACCTGCTGCAGCTGCGCCTGGCTCTCGTTCAGCGCCGCCTGGGCATGCATCAGCTGGGCGCGTTCATGGGCTTCCTGGCGAGCGCGGCGGATCGCATCCGGCAGGCGTTGCAGGCGCTGCTTGACGACGTAATCGCGCGCGCCACGGGTCAGCGCCTGTACGGCCAGCTCTTCCGTCAGTGTGCCGGAGACGAAGATGAAAGGGGTCTGTGGAATCCGCTCGCGCGCCAGCGCGAGGGCCGCATCGCCATCGAATCCGGGCAGCACATGGTCGGCAAGGATCACGTCGAACGCACGGTTGTCGATGGCCTCGATGAACGCATTGCGCGTCCACAGGCGCTCGACCTCGAACTCCAGGCCGGCACGCCGCAGCTGTGCGGTGATCAGCTCCGCATCAAGCGCGCTGTCCTCCAGCATGAGGATGCGCAGGCGCTCGCTGCGGCGCGATCCATCACGCATTGCGCTGCCCCGAGCCGTTGGGCCGATGCGGTGGCGGCTGGTTGGTGATGCCCCAGAACATGCCCAGGCCCTGGATTGCGTCGAAGAATTCCTTGAAGTCGACCGGCTTGACCACGAATGCGTTGACGCCCAGTTCGTAACTGCGCACCAGATCCTGCTCCTCGCGCGAAGAGGTCAGCATCACAACCGGGGTGCTGCTCAGGTACGGGTCGCCACGGACCTGCTCCAGTACTTCCAAGCCATTGACTTTGGGCAGCTTCAGGTCCAGCAGCACGACCACCGGGCCGCCGTGCATGGCACCGGCGAACTTGCCTTCGCAGCGCAGGTAATCCAGCGCTTCGGCGCCGTCGCGTACATGGATGACATCGTTCAACAGCTGGCAGCGCTCAAGCGCGGCCATCGTCAGCTCTGCATCCTTGGGGCTGTCCTCTACCAGGAGGATCGGCCGCAGGTCCCTCATGGGTGTTCTCCTGTGGAGCGGGGTAGGGTGAAGTGAATGGTCGCGCCCTTGCCGGGCTCGCCCTCGGCCCAGGTACGGCCGCCATGGCGGCCGATGATGCGGCGTACGTTGGCCAGACCGATGCCGGTGCCTTCGAATTCTTCCACATGGTGCAGGCGCTGGAACACACCGAACAGCTTGTCGACGTAACGCATGTCGAAGCCGCAGCCGTTGTCGCGCACGAAGAAGTGATCTTCGTCGTCGCTGCGGTCGTGCCCAATCTCGATCATCGCGTGCTCACGCTCGCGGGTGAACTTGATTGCGTTGGCCAGCAGGTTCTGCCAGACCAGGCGAAGCATCGTCGGGTCGGCTTCCACCTCCGGCAGCGGCGCGAGCGTCCACTGCACGTCGCGGCCGGCGTAATCCAGCGCCAGGCTCCGGCGCACGTCCTCGGCCAGGGCAGCCATGTCCAGCCGCACCCGCCCCAGCGTGGAGCGTCCCATCTGCGAGAAGCTGAGCAGATCATCCACCAGTGTGCCGGCGGACTTTGCCGAATCGACGATCGTATCCAGGAAGCGGCGCTCGGTCTCGTTGAGGCGGTCGCCCGCCGAGCTGCCAAGCAGCTCCGAATAGCCCACGATGTGGCGGAAGGGGGCGCGCAGGTCGTGGCTGACCGAATAGGAAAAGGCTTCCAGTTCCTTGTTGCTGCGCAGGAGCTGCTCGTTCAGTTCCGCCATCTCCTCGGCCTTGCGCAGCACGATATCGACGATGGCCGTGCGCATCTCGTGTGCCGCATCGCAGTCGGCGTCGGTCCACGGCAGGCTGCGCTGCCGCACGGTCTCTTTCCAGGCGTCGAAGGAGCTCCGCGGGGAGAGTGCGACGCCGGGCGCTGCGGTCTTGCGGGGGTCTCCCCCCCAGCGCACGGTTCGCACCACCTCCGGCCGGAACCACATCAGGTAGCTGTCATGCAGCTGCGAAATGGACACTGCCAGCAGGCCGCTGGCTACATCGGCCAGGTGCGCGGCAGGCGACCAGTCGGCGGCAAGGTGGTCGGTGCAGTAGGTTTCCTGGCCGGCCTGCCGGGTAGCCAGCCAATCGGTCAGGGCCAGCACGTCGCTGGCGGGCGGGCACTCACCCACGCGCATGCAGTCGCCCTTGTGCACGATGGCAGCCCCGGCCGCGCCGGTCAGCGACAGCAGGCTGCCTTCGTCCTGGCGCAGGGCCGCCATGAATTCTTCGTCGCCGGCCATGCGGCCCAGCAGCTTGACCAGTATCGAGCGACGCGCGACGCGTTCTTCAATCGCGAGCGCGCGCTCCTTCAGTGCAATCTGCAGCGACAGGATCTGGCCCATGAACTCGCAGGCGGTACGCACGTGGTAGGGCAGGCGGCGTGGCTGCACGGTGTGGCAGGACACCAGGCCCCATAACCGCCCCTCATGTACCAGTGACACCGACATCGACGCCCCGGTCCCCATGTTGCGCATGTACTGAAGATGCACGGGGGACACGCTGCGCAGCACGGCCAGGCTCAGGTCGGTCGGTGGCGCCTCGCGGTGGTCTTCGGCCCGCATCAGCGGGGTAGGGGTATAGTTGTTGTCCGCGATCAGGCGCACCCGGTTCCGGCGGTACAGTTCGCGGGCCTGTGCGGGAATGTCCGACTCGGGAAAGCGCAGGTCCAGGTAGGACGGCAACAGGCCATTGCCATCTTCGGCCACCACGATGCCATTCCAGCCGGCATCGAATTGATAGACCAGGGTGCGGTCAAAGCCGGTGAGCCGCCGCATGTGCGCGGCCGCAAGCCTGCACAGGTCTTCCACCGTCGCTGCCGATTCAATGCCGGTCATCAGCTCGCGGATGGCTGGATACAGTTCTTCCAGCGAGCCGGGCTGGCCGGGAACCGGTGCTTCCAGCTCGACCAGAAGATCCGTGGCGGAGCGGTGCACCAGCAGCTGATGGCGGCCGTGCCCATCCAGGTGCACGGCACCGACATGCGCGCTGCTGCCCACCGTCGCCTGTTGCAACACGCCCTGGAACGGTGCCAGCACGCCGCCCAGCACTTCACTGACGTGCCGCATCAACGGTTCGCCGAACTGTTTCAGCAGCCCGGGGTGGCTGATGGCGCGCTCGCGTACCTGCAGGGACTGCGGTTCAACGACCAGAAGCACACCGTAGGGCTGGATCGCGCCAGGGGTGTGGATCGGTTCGCGCGCGCAACGGGACAGGGCAGTGTCGTGCGCGGATTCGGTAGGAGGCGTCAAGGGCGGGACTCATGATTCGTGGATGGCTGGAACGGCCCAGCACTGCATCCGGTGTGCATGGATGGTGAAGCAAAAGCGTGCCGCCGCATACCACCACGTGAATGTGAAGGGGCTTTCATTCAAACCTGAATTCTTCATCTACGCAGCGACGGATGAACTGGAAGGCGTCTGTCGCGCCCCTGCATGCCTGTGCGCGCTCCTGGTCACTTAAAACGAGCGCATCCAGCTCCTCCCGCTCGCGTCTCCAGTACTCGGCCACACCGAGCTCGGAAGGACGCAGGTGGCGCGCGCCGTACCCGGCATGAAGCTGCAACGCAGCGGCCATCTTCAACAGCACGGCCGCCCCCAGCGTCGAGCCCTCCGCTACGTAGCGCCAGCCCAGAACGGTCGCTTTCGAGAACACATGCGGCTGCGGTTGCCAGGCATGGGGTGCCGGCACGGAAGCGCAGAGGTCGCGAAGATCCTCCTCGATCAGGGGCAAGCGGGTCGCGCCCGGATCCTGCATCCGGTACAGCGGCGCAACAGCGCAATGGAAGTGCCATTGCACGCGCAGGAAGCAGAGGTAACGCTGGCGCGACGCGAAGATGTGTTGCTGTAACAGGTGCTGGTCGAGGCGATCGTGGGCCGCTCGGGTGTGCGCTTTCAGGGCGGCGCTGAGGGCAATGGGGTGATCGGGTTGTGCTGGCAATGTGGATGTAGGCATCGGCGCGCACCCTAGCAGATTTCGATGCAGAGACCGGTGCAGGTTTCGCGGCCAGCACATCTGCGCTGCACGCCAACTAGACAGCGGCTGCCCTACGGTGACTGCACTTCCAACAGATGCCACGCCCGTGAACCTGCAGACCGCACCCGCGCCCCAGTACCGTATGCTCCCTGACAGCTGCCAATTTGAATTGCTGGATGTGGATGCATTGCAGGATCCAGCCAGTGGCCGGCTGCTGCACCTGTACTCGCTGGTAGCGCGTTGCCTTTCCTGCGAGACGATCTTCAAGGCAGAAGAAGGGCAGGGCCTGGTCAGCCATACTGCAGCGCGAGTGGTGCGGTGCCCCACTGGTTGCGGGCAGCAGGCGTTCAAGCCGGCCCTGCTGCGGACCTGGTGCCCACAGGCCGTGGCCCAGGCCTGAACGCTGGATCCGCGTGTCACAGCAGCCCGGGATTGGCCCGCCAGACGGCGAAGTTGAGCGCCGAGGCGAACGAAATCCAGGCAAGGTAAGGAAGCAGCAGCACCGCCGCAAGCCGGCGGATGCGCGCGAACGTGACGATCGTCGCGCACACCAACACGATCAATACAAGAATGTCGGCGAAGGCAAGCGCGCCCAGCTTCCAGCCGAAGAACAGCCAGCTCCATAGCGCGTTGACGGCCAGCTGCACCAGATAGAGCAGCAGCGCGGGCCGTGCGCCGCGCCAACCGCGTTCGCGCCAGACCAGCCACGCGGCAACCGCCATCATGGCGTAGAGCAGTGTCCACACCGGGCCAAAGACGCTGGCCGGTGGTGCCCATGCGGGGAGGGCAAGGCTGGCGTAGAAGCTTGCTGCGGACGTGGACGCCCACGCCCCCAGGGTTGCCGCGACGAAGGTGATCGCCACCCATCCCAGAAGTCCGGAAACCTGTGAACTCCGCTTCATACCGTGCAGCTCCTTGATACGTATGCGGCCTGTCTACGCACAGGGGCAGCGAATGGATGCAGGCTGTCGGCCTTCAGTCCGATGAACCTGCGGCGCCCGTTCCCTGGCTCGCTGGCAGCAGGGAAGGCCGCTGATCAAACCACTCGCGTGCCTTGGCCAGGTGCCACTGGCGCTGGTCACCGTCCAGCTCGATGCCCGCACCCAGCAGCCCCCAGCGCAGATACAGGTCCCCGCGCTTGCGCTGGTCGAGCAGATCCAGCCGCGCGCGTACCGACAGGCGATCGTTCTCGGCCTGCAGTCCATCGATGACCAGATGGCCTGGGCGCCAGCGCAGCGTTGCCTGTGCCTGTACCTGTCCGGAATCCAGCAGCGACAAGGTCCAGCGCGGGTAGTCGGTGCGCTCTGCGAACAGTGCAAGCAACGGACGGGCGTCGCTGAGATCCAGATCCGTGGTGGCATCGACCTGAAAGGGCGACTGCGCATCGATGCGGCCACGCTTGAAGGCCACGCGGCCCTTCCATGCACTTGGGCGCTCTGTACCGGCCACCTGCACATTGCGCAGCTCCACGGTGGTGCCGGAGAGATCGAAATGACGTTCATTGAAGTCACCGCGGCGCAGGGTCGCGTTCACGCCGATATCGCCGCCCATTTCCAGTCCCGCCACCTTGGCACTGGCGTTGCGCGCAAACAGCCGGGCCGTGCCATGACCGACGCGTCCATCGGTGTCGAGCGTGGCATCGCCGCTCAGGCTGCCGGTGCCTTGAAGCAGCCGCACCTGCGGCGAGCCGAGGTAGCGGTTGTAGGCCGTCAGATCAGGGATGGTGGCTTCACTGAAGCGCAGCTGCGCGCGTACCCCTTTGCGCAACTCCTGCAGGCGACCATCACCGGTCAGGTCCAGGGCCAGATCACGGCCGTCGAACAGGCGCACGTCCTTGGCATCGGTTGGCTGCGCAGTGAATCGTGGCAGCCGGACAGCCAGCTGTGCCTGGCTGGGGCTGCCGGCCTTCAGTTCGCCATGGGCGCTGGCCGTGCCGGCCAGGCGTACGCCGGCGACTTCGGCCACGGCTTCGGCGGCCGGAATGTCCACGGTGCTGCCTTCGATCAGTTCGCCGTTGCGCACGCGCAGGTCCGCCTTCAGCGTGCCGCCGCCGTCCAGCTGCAGCCACGGCTTGCGGACGAACAGGGCAGGGATCCAGTTGAGCGAAGTGAACGTCCATTCGCCGCGCACGGTACCAGAGCTGCGTTCCAGCAGCTGGGCGGGCTGCTGGAAGGGGACGTCCCGGCCACGGACGCGCAGATTCGCATCCACTTCGCTGCCTGAGCCGGGTTTGGGCGGCAGGCGGGCCTGCAGGCGCAGGTCGTTGGCCACATTGAGCTGCAGGGCCAGCACGCCGCGGCCGGGGGCGCCGTCACCCAGGTAGAGCGGCACCTGCCAGATTGCGCGGTCTCCGGGCTGCAGCTGGCCGTCGATCAGGTGCAGCGCCAGTTGCAGGCGTCCGGGTATGGGCGCGCTGGAGATCTTCGGCGTTGTGGCATCCGTGTCCATGCGCAGGCCCTGGCTGCGGGCGTCGACCTCGAGCTGGGCATGCAGCAGCTTCAGCTTGGCCAGACCAGGCGCCTGGTCCCGATAGTGGCGCGGATAGCTGAAGCGTGCGCTGAGATTCATGTCACCCAGCAACTGCACACCGTCATAGCTGGTGTCCGCGTCGGCGAACGCAACTTCGGACTCGAAGAGCTCCGAAGGCCCGCCGCGTAGCTGCTTGAGGAAGCCCACCGTGCCGTGGCCCTTGCCGATGATCAGCAGCTTGCCAAAGCGTGCGCTGCGGATGCTGTCGCTGTGGATGGCGTCGAAACGCAGGGTCCAGCCGCGGTCACTGCGCGGCGGTGGCGGGATGGCTTCTTCGACGCGGCTGATCTCGGCGGAAACCCCCGTCGCCTGCAAGCGCGGAACCCGCACCTCGCGCTGGAACAGGGGCAGCACCGCCAACCGGGCGCTGGCGCGCTCGGCATGCAGCGCGTAGACCGTGTGGTTCACGTGGCCGCGCATGTGCACGTTCCAGGCGATGACATGGCCGGGCAGCAGCGTGATGGCCGGGCCGGTGGTCATCACGAACTTGTGCGGCTTGCGGTTGGTGACCTGATCGAACAACGGGGTATTGAGGAAGATGTTGCCGGCCAGCAGGTACAGCAGGTAGACGCCCAGCAGGACGTAGGCAGGAACGCGCCACCGTCGAAGCCGGTGCGGGATGTGCACGGAAACAGGAGGCATCTACTGCTCTGAGGGCCGGAATTTCCACAACTATTGCGTAGCCGACGGCGGTGGCGCGTGAAGCGGCTACGGGGCGGAAGCTTGATTCTGGTAGTGTCCGGCCTGGTCACCACCACAGATCTGCAGGAGACGCATGGAGATCCGGCCCGCCCGTGCAGGCGATTTCGGCGCGATGTGGGGCATGTTCAAGACGGCCATTGCGGCGCAGGATGCGCTGCCTTTTGCCTCCTCTTTTGAGGTCGAAACCTTTCGCGCGCATTGGTTCCTGTCGCAGACACCTTATGTGGCCGTTCTGCAGGGCCGAGTGGTGGGCATGTACAAGATGGGCCCGAACTTCCCTGATCTGGGGGCGCATGTGGCCAGCGCCACGTATGTGGTGGATGCGCCGGCACAAGGGCAAGGTGTGGGCCGGGCCCTGGTGGAACACAGCCTGGAGCGGGCGAGGGCGGAAGGGTTCCTGACCATGCAGTTCAATTACGTGGTCAGTACCAATGGCCCGGCCGTGGCGTTGTATCGGAAGCTGGGGTTTGCGGTAGTGGGGACGCTGCCACAGGCGTTTCGGCACCGGGAATTGGGGCTGGTGGACGTCTTTGTGATGCACCGGTTCCTGTGATGCGATGCGTTGGTCGCACGTGGCCGGCGATATCCAGCCGAGGCTGGCTGCACAGTTCCTGAGGATGTCCCTCATCCTCAGCGCATCGACGCGGGCCCGCGCCTAGATGGCATGGAGCTCGCCGGCATGGAACGAGCCGAATAGCGTGACGCGTCACGGCCAGTGAGCGGCTACGGCTGGGGTGCCAGAACGTGCTCCTGAGGCCTCGGTCGTTGGTGCCGAATCGGCGAAAGCGCTCTTGCCAGGCTGGCGTGCAGCCAAGGCAAGATCAGCGGCAAAACTACGCCCGCAAAGCCGTCTTTACCGGCCACTGTCAGATCCGCAAGATCCTTTGCCATTCCTGCAGAGGTTGAGGGAAGCCCAAAGGGCGGTTGGCAGTGATCGAATCACTGACAATGTTGCACGCGCAAAACTATGATTCTGTATCTCATTGATTAATCAATGGATCGATGCGGTGTTGCACCACAATCGCGCGCGCGCCAATGCTGTGTAGTTGGACATTGCACAACGCTAGTGCATGAATTTGGTGCGGCGCCAATGCACGGCTTCTAATTTGAGGCAAAGCCAATGGAGCGGCTGTGCCCGGCGGCGTAGTTCAAACGAGCGTAATCAATGCTGTGGGGACTGGAATGCTCTTGTCCGGCAGGCTATCGATGATTGTGGCCGAGCCGCTCTCGCAGCAGTCGAGGTGGCCATTGGAGGTTGCGAACCTCTTCCTTTAGGTCGGCCCCGCCACGTGGTCGAGGTGGGGCTCGGACTCGGACTCGGAGGAAGGGATAGTCGCGGCATCGCTAGAGATTCAGCCAGCCTCGCGCTGGCCCGCTGACGCTGATTGTGCACAAGCTAATCGCGCGACGCCCCAAGTTGAAACATCCGTGCTCCGGGCCGGAAGGCAGCGACCTCACTCGGTGCACCTCGAGCTGGGCACGAAGCGCGTGAAGCCTAGAGGCGTCTCCCTCAGGCAAGCTTCCTCGCTAAACAGCGCGGAGTACCCGGGCAGGCATGCCTCATGTCGCGCCCAACAGCTGCCATGACCAAGCCATCACTTCGTCAGCCACTGGCCGTAAGCCTCAACATCAATCATCGGTACGGTCCCACTGAACTGAAGTTGGGCGATGAGTTTGAAGAGGAACGCCGTCGCGGGCTTGTTCTCATTCACAAAGAGATAGCGATCCTTGGAATGGTCAAAGAAGAAGTGACCATGCGCAGCAACGCAGCCAAGGTCCAAGCGCCCGTCGCCGGGATTGGCGGTCAGTGCCCTTTCCAGGGAGGGCCCAAGCGCTGGACTCCAGTCACTTTCAAAGGTCAGCAGCCCGCCAAGAATTGGCATCAAGGCCTTTGGCGGATAGACCCCACCCGCGTGCGGGATTGGCAGGCTAGTGCGCTGCAACTGTCGAACGCTTGCCACCTTCTGCTGGGCGTACGCCACCAGCTCTGCATTCGCTGTCTGCTTGGCTTCGAACACCGCATAGACGCTCTCGGCAGGAACAATGATTTCACCCTCGTAGGTGAAAATAAACGGTGAATACTGCCGATCGAAAATCACCACATCAATCTGCTGGCTGAAATTTCCTTGACTATCCACCACGTGTGCCTTCGCAGCTTGATAGCGCTTTGGTAGGTAGGTATCCAGCAAGCTGATCCACACGTTCTCACTGGCATCCCCCTTGGACCCTGGGTGATTGAACGTCTTCCGGACAGTGGCAAGGCGCAGCTGAACATCCTCATGCAATGAAGAAAGCAGCTGTGAAAGTGACCATTGGGACATCTTGGGACCTCCATACACTCAGCAGCAGGCGCTTGCCTGGTCAACAATGTGAAATAGCAGCGACTGGGGTGGGGCAGCCAGCTGTGCCACACGAAACAGTGTCAGCGGCGCCCCGGCGCGTGCTGGGAAGGCATCTCAGCCATGATCCTGAAACGCCGGCGTTGGCTGCATTGGGCGAGCAATCTCAAGCGCGCGTTTGCTCTCAATCGATCGGTCTGGATAAGCATCTAGTACGATCGAGGGGATCAACCGCTGTGTGATGTCAGAGTAGGTGAAGCCGACCTCTTGTCCATCCTTCGCTCCAGTGGCCTCTACCAGCCCTTCGATCTGCACGGAGGATAGACCCAGCGGTCGCAACTGGTGTTCCAGGACGTAGCGTCGCTGAGCTGAATCAGGACGGTTGAAGGTCAAAATGTCAGCGGCGCGACGGCGTACGGCCGGATCCAGCGCGTTGAGGCGATTGGTGCACATGATCACGGCGGCGGGCACCTTCGTCTGCGCCAGACGATCGATACCCCTGATGAAGGCATTGACCCCTGCTCGATCCTCATGGTGCATCTGCGCCGATTCCCGAGACTGGGTCAGCGCATCGGCCTCATCCACCAGCAAGATGACCCCTCCGGTGCTTTTTCCGCGACCTTGCAATTTGGTCGCTTCTGCCAGCGCGTAGTCGAACGCTGTGGTGAGTAGCTGGGTCATCTCGCCAACCTGTCCCTTGCCTCGGGTGGCCAGGCTGAGCGGGAACAAGGTGATATCAATCTTCTCCTGTCGCGCCACGGCATCACCGATAGTCTCTGCCAATTCGGTTTTGCCAGAGCCGACGTCACCGGAAAGAATGACCAAAGGAGGTCGGCGCAGTACGGAATCAAGCAGCGTTGCGGCACCTGGGTGATGGCGCTTGGCCCACAATTCCAGGCCAGCTGGGTGGACTAGCAGGCCGAGAATCTTCGACAAGCGAGCCTTCTGATCGTCCACGCCAATCAGCCGATCCAATCGGGTGCGGGCGTCGATGTCCGGATAGATGCGACGTTGATCAAACAACTCGTCAAGGGTTGGCTTTGAGTGCATTAGTAGCTCCTGACACTGAGGCGGTCGAGTGCCTTGCCACCCGCAGAGTAGCTGCGGTCAGACACCAGGCTTCCGCTGATACCAGGCTCGGCTGCCCCGGTACGCTGAAATGGAAGCGACTTTTCAAATGACTCCCGCTGAGGAGCCGACAGCGTGAACCAGGCAGAGGAATACGTCAGGTAGTTGTAGAAGCTCGCCCCGGATACATCTGCGCCTGGGCGGAGCTTGCCGGGATCGTCATCGATTCCGGACATGCCTGCAAGATCTTTTGCGGTGTAGCGCAGTGTGGGCTCGATCCAGTTATCACCCCGCTTGAAACCGTAGGTGACTGTGTCCAGATAGCCGGCCTTCAACAATTCAACCACTTCGGTCTCATAAGCGGCGATTCTGTCATCGCTGGGCGCCCCATAGAAGCGCTGCATACGCTTGAGGTCGGCGGCCAATTTCGCTGCCATGTGGCGGGCATGAGTGATCGTAAAGGTGCTGGTGCTTGATTGTGTGTAGCTGCCAGTCATAGGGCCCTCACGCTTGGAAGGAAGAGCCGAAGACCTTTTGCCAGTAGCGCACGGTCTCCTGCTTGGTCGGTGCAGCCAGTGCCGCATCAATCGCGTCGCCGGCATCCAATGCCGCCTCGACAATGGCATCGACCTGCGCGTGACCGTACAATTTGGCCACGTTGTTCTTCTCGTTCACCGGATCAATGATCTGCATAGGCTCGGAGAAGGCGGCGATAATGGCGGTAGGGTAGTAATCCTGGAATGCGATTTGTTCGCGAAGGCCGCTCTGCGCCACGTAGGTGAAGAAGTGCTGGAGCGCTTCGGGGTAGTTGGAGAAATCACGCCCCTCATCGCACAGCTTTGCCAGGATCATCTCGATCATGAAGGACTTGAAACGAAAGCCGGGAACTTCCGTCTTCATGCGCCTTGCCCAGAACTTGACCAAGCGCACCACCTGCACAAAATCCGAAGGCTGCAATTGTTTACGCCGCTTGGCAAACTCTAGGTGCCGGGGAATGCTGGTTCTCAAGAACGAGCCATCATCCTGACTGACTAGGTTGCCATACCAGTCAGGATCGCCGTCATAGAGGATCGGCACCACGTCCACATCCAGCCCAGAACCTTGGAACGAGACTGTTACGGAGTAAGTCTGGGGCTTGACTTGTTCGGGCTTGAAATTTGGATAAGCCTTTCGAAGCCGCTCTGCCAAGTACTCCAGCAGCCTCCCAATGTCCTTGGGGGCGTCTGCCCCACTGATGTAACAGGCCACGTCAATGTCGTTGAGCGACCGCAATGCGGTGCCTTTTGCCAGACTTCCCGAAAGGATCATCTTTCGAAGGGTGAAATCCGGGTGCTGCCCTAGGTAGGTCTCCAGACGCTCTCTCAGTCCACGCGCCTGCGCGCGTAGCTCATTGGCTTTATCGCGTGGCAGATTGACCCGATCGTCGGCAAAATTGACAAGCTCCCTATGGCCTACGTGCTGCGTTCCCATGCATCGATCTCCAAGCCGGGCGCGTGCCGACCGGCGGATAGGTGAGGTGGTACTGCGACTTCCCCGCTGCCAACTTGCCGGCTCGTTGTCGCAGGAACTGCGACTCTTCCCCGATCACGGGCCGGAAAGCTGATAGCTCCCGATCAACATTGGGATGGCTTTCACAGTTTCAAGGGCGTGGGTGGGTGCCGGGACGCGGCGCGCCTGGGACGGGCTCAATCCGCGTCGAGCAGCCGTGCGGCCGGGTTGTGCTGGGCGCCGCCCTGCTGGAAGTAGCCAGCCGCGCTGGCCACCGAGCGGTGATCGGTATTCGCCATCAGGGCGGGCAGCGCCAAGCCTTGGTGCGCCCCTTCGGTGATGAAGCCCGAGCGCAGGTTGTGTCCGCCGAAGTCCCCTCCAGGCCGGCGAGTGCGGCGCGGTGCTGGATGACCACGGCGGTGGTGTGGGGCGCCTATCGCCAAGTCAACCCGGGTGCCCGCACGCGGCAGGACAGCGCGTCATCGGTGATCCTAGCGGTGGGCAGTATCCGCAACTGACTGGCGCACAACGGCAGATGGTGCGCGAGGAGTACATGCGGGGCACCTAAGGTCTTCGGTTTGGGGTGGAAGTCCCGCTGGTCCAGTACGTCATTCAGGCCTATCGCGCGGCGCCGAACCCTCAGCGTCATCTTGCTCCTGACTATCTACTGATGGTAGACCAGCCAGAGTCTCTGCCCGATGGCGCCATCTGGCATTGACTGGTGCATCAGCATCACGGATTGAAGGCGCCTGGCCCTGGCGTGGATTCGATTGCTGTTGTTGGCAAATGCTACGAATAAATGGGTGCCGCCCATTTCCAGGTGCAAACAGGCGGCTTCTCTATCTCGGCAGCTGAGTTGTGCGTCAGAAGTTTAGGGTGGGGCGATCGATGCCTTTGCTTAGGGTTGCGTTATCCGAACGCCACGCGCAATTCGTGTGGATGGCTCGTATCCAAAAGCGCAATGGGACTGGGCGATCTATAACGCTCCGGAAGCGCGCTCAAGTTGCCCTCATGCTCCGAGAGGAGGATGCCGTCCGCGTAGCCCTGGGCGAGCACCGCTAGTCTCACTCGTAGTCCCAATCCCGAGTTGCTCACCCGCTGCGGGCTGGAATGGCTGAATTTGCCCAGGAGCTCATCTACGAAGTTCAAATAGTTGGGGTGAATCACTCGATAGCGCCCGCCTGGCCTGGTCGCGGCGTAGCTGCTCCATCCATCCGGAGCCGGTTGATCCCGAGCTCCGGCGACTCGCTCGCCTTGAGGGCTAAAGGCCTGATCTGATCGACCTCGTCGGGAACCTCTGGCTGCATTCTGGTCAATGTAACGGAGGATTGGGCCTGAGTCGTCCTCAGAGCCCGTATGGTTTGCACGTAGTGCTGTATCTGCGCCTGCTGGTGGTGATTGTTGATCTGGGTGTGTCGTGAGCCTGTACCTTTTAGCGTTGCAGACCCTCCTGGCCTGGCGTAGCGCCAGGCCAGGAGGAAGGTCCACAAGGCTGGAAATCCTGCTGGGATCAACGTGTACCCCTGGAGTTACGATCAGCCGACTTGTACGCCTTTGCTCCGCACACCAGTTGAGGTAGGCCTGTAGATACGCCGTGGCATTGGGGTGGGGGTGTCTCTGCAAGGCGGAAGCCGACTCATTCATAAGGTCAAAGCCGCACGCACAGGTGAGCAACTTCGTGGGCGTGCCAGCGACTGTCACCGGAAATCCATTGCATCGTGGGCAACTCTGGCGCAGGCGAACGCCATGCCAGGGACACGTGGAAATCCAGGGCAGCTGATGCAGTGTGGTGTGATACCCGAGTCTGATGCAAGGAAGGCAGTACCTCAACCTGAGATGGGAGGGCAGTCTCGGGTCGTCCGTCATGAACGGATACCACGCCGCCAAGTCCCACTCGGGCGGAGTCTCGATCCCAAGGGTTGTAGAGAGTGCCTCTTGTTGTACTTGCGAGGTCGTCAGGCTCAAGAGCAGGTTGATGTTTCTGTTTGGCTTGATTCCGAGGAGTTGTGAGTACTCCGTGACCCGCCTGGCCTGGTTCAGTCGCGATAGCCTCGCGACGCAGCCAAAAGCCGATTGGTATGGAACAAGTCGGAGGTTGCCGCCGACCAGCTGAGCGCCGCTCCTCATTTGCCTACGGCCCTATTTCTTGAGCTTTCGAAGCCGGCGTATGCGCTGCGCAGGAGAGCTTCATCAATGTGCTGGGTAGTAAGCCCTTCGAAATCGTTGCGCCCAGCAGCGATCTTGGTGAGTAGGTGGTAGACAAACTGGTTGAAGGAGGCCATGAGCCAATCCTTGGGAACGGGATAGTTGCCTTGATTGGCAAGGTTCTCAATTCGTTCGCGTATCGCTTCGGTCTCCTTCTCAAGGCGCCAGCCAACGCTGTAAGCATAGGGTGCGAATGCTTCGGTGTAGGTCTTTCCTCCCTCGTCCGGCCACCTCATAACTTGGTCAAGCTGGCGAAATGCCAAGGCGACATCACATGCGTCCTGCACGTCAGCGTCCTCCGTCGGGATGTCCCAGAGAAGCCCGGTAAAAGGATGGCTGTCGACAAAGAATCGGCCATACAGATGTGGCGGCGCCAGCTGACTAAGATCGTCTGCGCCTCCAATCACGCTGTTGCTCTGGTGGATGAAGAGAAAGAACGGTTGCACTGATGATCCGAGGAAGTGGTTCTGAAGCTTTGCAAGGTGGGCGTAGTCCTTGAGCGTGAGCTGCTCAGCCGTATCGATCGCAATCACGACCACGTCGGCCGATGCTCTAGCGGCTTCCTGCTCAATTGCCCGGATGATCCTGAGGAGGAGATCCTGTGGGCTGGCTACGGTTGTTGCCCTCATGCCCAGTCCAAGGATGACCTCGCGGAAGAAGTTGCCTTCGCTAGGGGTAGTCGGTTTTCCGACGACCATCCGGAGGAATCCAATAGGAAATGGTCGCCAAGAAGTGGTGGTTTCAAGTATTCGCGTGGCAGTTGACTTCCCACACCGGCCATCGCCAATGATCCTCAGGCTCGGCCGCCCATACTCCAGGCACGTGGCGAATCCAGATGCCATTCGCAGTAAGGGGAGAGTCTGGATATTGGGGCGATGTCGCGCGTGCATTGGGTGGTTCTCAAGGCTCGCCGGGGCCTTCATCAGCGGAGCCTCGTGTTGAACGTGGCCCTGCGGATTCCCATCAGTGGAGAGCCTTGCCCCTGACTGTTGGTCGTGGAAGGTGGCTTGGGCACATCGCCAGCTGCCATGAGCGAGGCGCTGTCCCTGACGCCAGCGGCCGCCGATCGGACGGCTGCGTGATAGGCCTCAATGTTGTCGGCTAAACAGTAGTTACCGGGCTCCCGTGACGCGTCGCTCTTCGCCCAGCGTGCCGCGCGCTTCCTGATCGACAGCGTGTGGGCCACGCTCGCATATGGGGCGAGAGCGTGAAGTGTGAGTACACGCTTACCGCCTCTCCAGAGGGTCAGCTTGCGAATGTCTCGCCAGTCTTCGTAGGTTGCGTCAAATGACTGCCCAATCAGGTGCCACTGTCCAGACAGTGTTGGTGACCTGTACCTAGCGTGGTCGAGATAGACGAGGGGAGGTACACCACTCCTTCTGGAGCCTCTGATGGTCACCTTCATCCGCCTAACGGTCATGTTTCTCACGTCATCTTCGGTGCCAGGTGCATGCCACACCCACTCCCCAGATGCCAGATGCTCATCAATGATTCGCTTGGGCGACCTGGGTTCGCGAGTGGACCGGCTCGTCACATTGTGCGAGGTAACATAGGTGTCAATGAGGTCTTTCAAGACCTCCAGGAGAATGGGGTGGTCTTTCCCGTCAAGCTTTGTAGTGACTTGACGCTCATTCACTTGCGTTGCGGGAGCAAAGCCGCCGGCGATGTGGCGCAGCAGGCCATTCTCAATCTTCTTGAATAGAGCCTCGATGTAGGGGCGACCTTCGCCCATCCCGGATCGTCCAAAGTGCAGGATTCCCTTGTGATGATCAATGAGATTTCGGACTGTCATCTTGGCGTGATGGGATGAGTCGTTGTCCATTGCGATCATTGCGCTTCTCATCACTACCTCATCCACTAGGTAGATCGACGGCATCCATGCACTAGTCGAGTAGCTCAAGTTCGACGTGCTCAGATCCCTTGGTTGCCAGGGGCTCATGATCTTCGCGAACAGGCTGACTACATCGTGTTGCTCGTACTTCCGGCCAAGCACCATTTCCCAACCAAGGATGGCGCCACTCCCGACATCAACAACTGCCAGTAGCCAGATCCGACTAATCTTCTCTAGCCGGAATGAGCCGTCCGCCATCGGCATGGCCAGCCATGCGTCGATGTCGACGGAATGCTCGTCGTACTCAACTCGATCAAATGGCCGAATGCTGAGTAGGTTCTCGATTCGGGTGGAAGTAGGCTCATCCGCAGCCAAGAGCATCTCATTTTCGCTCTTTGTGCCTCGGATGCGCTTTATGAGGGAGGTCAGTGCTCGTCTTCCCTTGTCACGGATGTTGAGCGGATACATGGCCTGAAAGCCCTTCCCAGTCAGCACCTTCACGAACTGGGAATGCAGCCTGTCGAACGCGGGGCTCCTTTTGGACTGTGTTGGCAAGGCGCCCTTGAATCTTGCGACTGCATCGCCGAGTTCGGGGATCGCTTGCAGGACAGCATCTATGGCGAACGGATGTGAACTATCGGGGACGACCGAGTTGTTGCGATCTGACACGCTGAATCGCGCATAGGGAATGCAGGCTCGGTATCCGACTCGATGACCGCTCTCGTCGAAGAGCAGTGCGGTCCGGATCATTCGAGAGAGGGTATTTCGCGGCACGCCCCATCGAAGGGCTGCGTCGACCAAGGTTGCCCCATCAAGGACGCTGGTGAGTGCTGACAGGCGGGCTTGAAATTCCGACTGTTGATCAGCTGGAAGTACGATCCCATTTGGCCTTGGAGTTGCCCGGATCGACTCGAGGTCGACGGCATTGAACTTGGAACTCATGGGTCGGCCCTCCAGATCCTTGATCGCCCCGTCATTCGAGGAAATGCATCGGTCGCCAGAAATCCGACGTGAAGCAACTCAGCCACGACCCCCTGAATGTGAGTTCGAGGGTGGTGCCTGAGCTCATGGATGAGTTCATCTGCACTGATGCTGCCGCTTCGCTCGATGGTCGCGGCGATTTCCTGTCGCAACGCCAGGCTGCTCCCCAGATCCTTGGCTGACTGGCAGAACCCGAGCAGTTGGTAGCAGAGCTCATTCCTGCCGCCGGGCGCCTTGAGTTCGTCCTCCGTGATTAGCCACAAAGAGATGCCTGCATCCTTGGCTGCTGAACGAAGCCGGTCCAGCTCGCGAGGACGACGCTTGCCATCCACGCCGGGTACTGTCTGCGAATTCGGAATGACGTTTGCATAGATCTCCTGGCCTCCGCGCCTCTGAAACCAGAAATGGAGTTCCATGCTGTCAAGTCCTACCGGGATGGACCGAGGCCTCTCGGTCACGGCCGCCACTGATGGATCAAACTCCAATTGCAGTCGAAGCGCGAGTTGCAGGGGGCCGTGTACGGTAACCGTCCGGTTCTCTTTCGGGCTAAAGAAGGTGAAGATGTCCCCCCTCTTGATCTGGCCAGCGGTTAGTTCACGGGGGGCCAGCGGTCGATCCTTCCCATTGTGGAGCGGGTCGGAGGCGCGTGCAGACGCTACGCCTTGGAACGGGCTCACGGGATTGGTCGCGTGGTTGCTCATGCTGCCTCCTTGTGGATGACTGCAGTTCGCATGGTCGAGGAGTGGCGCTGCGCAATCGCGATTGAGGGATGACTCAATGCATGGTCAGCTGAGTGTTGGATCTTCATCGATCGACTTCCCGGTTGGCCTCGGAGAATGAGGCTCGGTACTGGCGGCAATGGCCAGCAGGGTCATTGGGGATTTCGGGCATGGGGTGCCGTGCCGATTGCCATACGATGGCAGTCGGAGCGCGCAGATGCCCGCTCAAGCAGCTTTGCCGCTTGACACGAAGTCGGAATTGCGGGAGCCTACATACGTTATCGTAGAGCTTCACCCCCTCTCGCTCCGGCGAGAGGCTATCGCCCCCGTTGCTGCGGGCGCGATTTCATTTCCGGGGTCGGAGATTTGATGAACTGGGGGGCTAAATGCCTCCTTTGAAGCTGGAGTTTTGGCGTCAAGCCGTTCAGGGGCGCACTGTGCGCCTAGGTGAGTTTCAGCAGATCAGAAGTGGTGCGGGCCTTTTGGCTTCGGCCTCAGCTCGCGTGCTCAGGAATTACAGCGAGTTCAGCCACTCAGCGACATCTCGCGTTTTGGCGAACAACCCCCGCCGACCTGGCAGCGGAAAGGTGCGAACCGGCAAAAGTTCACGCTGGACGGCTCGGCCGAAGGTGCGGCCGTTTGGAAAGCCAAGGTTCCGCTGGAGGTCGCTGCCGCCCATGAGCTCCCCATGCCGCTCTAGCAGCTCGCGACTGAGTTCGGTGGAGACTGCTGCTTCTGGATTCTGGATAGGCATGACGCAACTCCTAGCTACCGTTGGACCCCATCATGCACAATTGCAGCCAGTTCTAGGGGATTCTTTAGTCCCGCTTCAGAAGATCCATAAGTATGCCTCGTGGCAAGATTCCAACAGACGTGGCGCTGGTCGTCCGCAATAGCGTGTGGGCCTGCGTTGTGCGAAGGCTGCATGGCGATCGACTGACCTGGGATGATCTTGATCAGTTGCTCTTGCCTAGAGTTGGGCTCGATATACACGCGCAAGCGGCCAACGGTCGTCCCCGATCCTTCTACCGGTTCTTCAGCAAGGGGCATCATCCAGGGAAGCTACGCGGTCCTGGTGGATACTTGATTGACTCGGTGCATGGGGATCCAGCGTTCGCGGCTGCA
Source organism: Stenotrophomonas sp. YJH_SMC_27 (assembly GCF_059369815.1). Taxonomy (NCBI): domain Bacteria; kingdom Pseudomonadati; phylum Pseudomonadota; class Gammaproteobacteria; order Lysobacterales; family Lysobacteraceae; genus Stenotrophomonas; species Stenotrophomonas sp. YJH_SMC_27. Next base: position 75,766 of record NZ_JCAFTA010000013.1, read on the forward strand.
AAGGAGGCCTTCGAGCATCCGATCTGGATGATCTGCAGCACAGAGGCTCCCACTGCGGAGCAATTGCGGGGCGTACGTCGATCACTAATGGAGCGTCTTGGGCTACTGATGCCGTCCATCACCGAACGCCTGGTGGCTTCTCATCACAATCTCCCTGGCCTCAGCAGCTATGCGCCAAGTCGGGTAGATGCCTTGGAGTCCATGTTCAACGTGGCCGAAGGTGGCTCCTTGGACGCGATAGGCCTGTGTGCGTGTAACTATCTGTTAGCTATAGACAGCGGTAGGCTCGAGACTGCAGTAGATGTCCGGGATGCACTACGCTGGGCAATTATTCGTTTTTGTGCTGTTTGGGGATTGCGCCCCGACGCATGCACGGCAATCCAGCTGTTGATGGAGCAGCGGGTGGTCAGGCTTCGTAGGGGATCGCTGTTGCCAAAGGATGTTGGGTTTCCACTTGGCAATACGGATTCCAGCGCGTTTAGTAGCAATTCGGCGAAGGGGGTATTCTTCGCAGATGACTATCCGTGCATGCTTCCGGTGACTCCTCGCACAGGTGGGGTGGATACATTCTTCGCCCGGTTTCACTCGCACTATCTTGCTTTCGTGAATGATCTGACAAGGCAAGGAGCATTCGCGCAGCTGGCTGGGACTGAGCTCGGCGGATCTTTGCCGACTCAAGATGCAATTGACGACCTGTTTCTTGGGCTGCTGGACGTGCCGGAGGATGTTTGTCACGGCGAGGTTGCAACTCTCAAGCAGTTTGCGCCAATCAGTCCGGTAGCGGCATGCGTGGCGGAAGTCCTGCCCACTTCTAGCATCGGAAGCTCGCCTTACACCCGCATCAAGCCTCTGGGCGCAGTGCTTCTGAAGTTCATGCGTTCTGTCGACATGCTGGTTGACGTTGAGCATCCGCATCCCATGGTTGATGAGCCGTGAGATGCGCCTCCAGGATCTTTCGTTACCTTGAAGTGGCGTCAACAAGGGAGAGGTATCAACGCTAGCCGCGCGGTGGAGGTCACTGTTCTTGCGGGGAGATGCGCATGCTGGTTCTGCAATGCATGCCGAGCCTTTTAAGCTATGGTCAGTACGAAGAGGTCGCCCCAAAGGGATTTCCTTGAAGCGCTGAACCTCTTATTGCGAAGGAATCGTCAGTCAAGCGCGCCGACAGGGCTTATGAATGCTTTCCCTTCTAGCTCGGATGGTGCGCTGGAGGCCACCACTTGACCAGCCAGTCCTGTGTAGCCAGAACTGGCAAGAAGCCATTTGCTCAAAGTGGTCGCATGCTCGTTGAGCGGGATAGTGGGGTGGGCACTAGGCGTGAGCCTAGTGGTACGCATCTGAAGAAGACTGAGCCTTAGCTCAGTAAAGTCAGTCTTTGAGTCGCTTCTCAAAGTCGGCAATGAGCTTGCCCAGGGATAGGCCTGTCAGGCGCGCTATGTCCCTAAGCTCCACGACGTCAACCCTGCGCTTCCCTGTCTCAACATCGCTAATGAACGACTGGCTGCGCCCCAGCTTGCTGGACACTTGTACTTGGGTAAGGCCAGCAGCCAAGCGCGCGTCTCTGACGGTCTCAATCAGGGCGGCGTATTCCTTGCGATGGATTGTCTTGGCCACGGCCGCACCCTGGTTGAGCGGCTTCAGAAGCTATATCCAGTTCTCCGATATCTAAAAACCAGATATCCTGTGCTTCTCATTGACAGGGGAAGGGCATGATCAAAGAACAACGTCGACGCGACGCAGCTGGCTGGGGCAGGCAGGGCTTGCTGCTTGCTCTGACGGTCCTAGTTGCCGCCTGCAGCGGTCCAGTAGACAGGAAGTTGGTCACTGACGGCACGCAGGAGCAATACAGAGCGTCGATTGACGCAATTGACGCCGAGCTGAGTGCCCATGAGCGGGATGCCTTCAACTGGGCCGTTGCCGGCCTTGATCTGGCTGAGCTGAACAAGGCCTACCCGAATGCATCTATAAGACAGGTGGTTAGGGGGCACATCAAGCAGATTAGGGATGCCCATCCAAAAGAAATTCTTGCTCTGCAGGAGCAGGCCAACGCGCAGCGGCCGACGATCACCGAACTAGAAAGAGTGCGTGCGAGTGGCGCAACGTTACGGATCGAGGACAGCTTCTTTGGCCCGAAGCCGGTCATTGAGGCGCGAATTGCGAATAGCTCAACTTTGGCGCTCAGCCAGGCCAGCTGGGCGGCGACGCTCTACATCAATGGCGAAGCTCAGCCCACGGCAAAGTCGCGGGTGCACAGCGACTTCCGATCGATTGATGGCCTCAAGCCGAGCCGCGGCGTCACGGCGCGCTTCAATGTTGGCTTCGTAAAAGGTGATGATGCGTGGTCGACACTGGCAATTCGACAAGCGTCTTCAACGCGAGTCGAGCTCGAACTAATTCCTCAGACGGCTTTGGACTTCAATGACAAGCCCTACATAGCTGCCAACTATAGGGAAAAGATCCAGTCTCTGGAGAATCAGCTTAAGCAAGCCGAGAAGTTCTCAGATATCTGACTCATTGGCGTTCCGCAACTGCGTCCGATGACCAAGCGCAGCGCGGAACGCTCCAGATCCAAGTGTCCAACTGCTGATGAGGATCCTAGCGCTCAATGCGACCGACCATCCTTGCTCTCGATCTCGAGGGGACGCTGATCTCAAATGCTGTCAGCCAGATTCCACGCCCAGGGCTTTATCAGTTCCTTGAGGTCGCTCATGAACTCTTCGAGCATCTGGTCATCTACACCACGGTCCCTGAGGCAGCTTTCCGCAGGATTTCGCGGCTGCTGGTCGAGGAAGGGAGCGCGCCAGGCTGGTTCGCTGAGTTGCCATATACATTCTGGGGAGGGGCAACGAAGGACCTCCGGTATGTGTCTCCGATCCTGGGTGCAGCGCTGTTGCTGGACGATCACGCGGACTACATCCATCCGGGGCAGGAGCGCTATTGGATTGAGGTCTCTTTGTTCGGCGCTCCATATGACGCGGATGACGCCGGCCTGGAAGTGGCCCTTGAGATGCTGAAGGAACGATTGGTTGTTCCGTTGTAGTTGGTGTGCTTAGTGAGTGGGTTGGCGGGTGCAGCTCTTCCAGCCAGCAGCGCCGGTTGCTGCATAGGAATGGGCTGTCGTTCAGGAGATCCGACATGATTCGAACAAGTTTGACCCACCCTTTAGCTATCGCGGAACTCCCGGTTGGCGAAAGGGGAGGGGCAATTGGTGTGACCTTCGCGCCAGGTAAGTACCAAGAAGTTGCGATGACGGGGGCATGGGCGAGAGACATCGATGTGGATGTCTCTGTGATTCAGTGTTGGGGAGCCAGCCACCTGATCACGCTACTCGAGCCGTGGGAGTTCAGTGAGTTGCGGATCGAGTGCTTGCCTCAAGTGGTTGAAGGGCAGGGCATCTCATGGCATGGCCTTCCAATCACGGATGGCGCAGCACCTGACCAGAGGTTGCTCGAACGATGGCCAGTACTGGGGTCAATGCTCGTTCGGAGTTTGCATTCGGGCCTGCGCATTGTGGTCCACTGCAAGGGTGGGCTGGGGCGAGCCGGCACTGTCGCAGCGATGCTTCTACTGCAGTCAGGGGCTGAGCGAACAGCGCAGGCTGCCATTGGCTCGGTGCGACGTGTCAGGCCGGGTGCCATCGAGACCGCTGTCCAGGAGGATTTCCTGCAGCAATGGGCACAGGGACTGCGCTCGTAGTTGCCCTTCCAGATCAAACGCGTGGCGAGCTCATCAGTCGTTCAAGGCCAGCCCTGGCTATTGGCGCCACCGATACCTACGCGATCTAGTCGACCGCTGACACCGGATTCGCTGGGTCGCGCGCCCACTAGTGGACGCGGCGCGGAGAGTATCCGCTAAAGCCTCCAGTCGCTACTTGGCTGCAGCCAGTACTGTCTGCCCAGAGGGATAAACGTCTCCATTGCCACGTCCAAGATCAACGGCTGACGCCAGCCATGGCCTGGCACGAAGCAAAAGTCAGTCGGGCCAAGTGCTCCCGATTGAACTCGGCTAACGAGCCAAGTGCATCTCCTGCTGATCTCTCGATCAAGTACCCGACGGGCGGCCTCCTCGTCCAGATCAGCTTTCAGGAACTCCGACGCAACGTTGCGCATGCCGGCCCACAGTACATACCTCTTGCGTCCCAAGCTCAGTGCATTCCACTCCGGGAGCTGGGTCGATCTCAGGCCATTGCCCAGCGTGGGAGATAGCCGATACTTGCGTAGCAGGTTGGCCAGGTATGCACGGGCTTCGCTCTCTGCGAGCGAGGTTCCCAAGGTCCGTTTGGCAGTGGACGGGCATTCGGCAGCCCATCGGGTAAGCGTACTGGTCAACCTGGCCTCCAGACTCACGTCCTGACGTGACCAAGCGGCCTGATAGGTCCATGCCAGAGGCTCATACAAGGACCTCGCCCCGGAATTGGGGGCTGCGATGGGAATGCGCTGCAGTACGCGAAGTGAGGCAAGCGTATCGAGTGCGGCTGAGGCCAAGCCCTCGGCGGCAACAGGCCCGCTTACGGTCCTTGAGCGCTCCAGTGCGCACCAGGCGCAGGCTAAGAACGGGCCGATTGAACGAACGAAATCGTCCAACTCTGGCCAATGCGAAATGAGGGTCGGTTGGGTGACAACATAGGCCACTTGTCTCTCAGATCGCTCGCCTAGCTCACCAGCATAGCAGCGAGGCGAGTCCGCGTCTATCTGATCTTCAGATATCGCCACACTGCTGTCCGTGGCTGCGCTGGAGTTGTGAGTGAAAGTCCCGTCGCTTCCTCCAGCGGTGTTCTAGGTTCTTTGGGGAGCCGTGCTATGCCGAGGAGCGCGAGTAGGCCATTGAGCATGGACGAATCAGTGGTTCAAGTTCCATGTCGCGCGGCCGATACAGCCCTGTCCAGACTCCTGGCGGGTCGTCCCGGCCACGAATCCAGTCGATGGCATCCCGTTTGCCCAGGAGCTCCGGAGCGACGTTCTAAGTACCCTGCCATGTACTCAATTCAGAAGATCATCGACCTGCTGCTGCTATTGGGCGTTCCTTCGCTGCTCTTCATTGGCGCTTACGTTCTGCGCCGCCCCAAAAGAGAGCTCAGTTGGGAGCCGGTGCTGGATCAGCGAGTTCATTGCTGGAAATGGTGCGCCTATGGCTTCATTTTTCTCTTGTATGTTCCCGGGACGACGTTGTATCGAACGTTGATTCCTACGGGTTGTGATGGACTTGTTTGCGTCCAGTTCTTCACCGCGAGTGGATACCGTATCGCCCCGAGCGAACTTCATGTTGTTCTCGTCGCAACTGCCGTTTTCGCGGGGTACTTCTTTGCGCGTGTTCGAGCTTCGTACTCACCGATTCCTACCAGGGCCCGGGGCTACGTCCTGAAGGTTGCCTATCATGGCAAGGGGGAGTACTCGCCACACTTGGAGATAGCCCGCCAAGTTCGCCGGCGTCAGCTCAGAGCGGAGCTTGCTGAAAGGCGTAGGCTTGAGCGGGAGGGCTTCCACCTATGGTTAAGATCCGTACGGCCGTGGGTTTGCACGTTGGCCAGAGGCTCTACTGTTGAGCTACTTAGCCCCATGCTGTCGGGAAGGGACCCACTCACTCTTGTCAGGTGGCTATCTCGTAGCGGCCCCATACATGATGTAGTCCTTCTTTCTAGGCGACTTCGTTGGTGTGAGGCGTTCTTCTACCACCTCACCGTGAATCATCGACTTTCCTTCAAGTCAGTTCGATCCGAAGGCATACGATTCAGGGTCGGCTGAAGGCCCCACTCATCACATCCTGTGTGTCTTAGGGCGATACACGATTCTGGGAGGCCGGGCGTATTGGCTAACTGATTGAGTCAAGTCGAGGGCCAGAGGCGGTGGCATTTGACCTTCGGCTTAGCTGAAGATAGTCCAGTGACATTCAGTTCATGAGTCGGCCGCCACCGAACCCACTCGCCCTTTCCGGGCTTTAGTTGAGCCCATTCTCCACTTCAGGCGAATGGGCGGCATATCACGCTCAATGATAGCTCGTGCTCGCACTCACCTTGCCGCGGAAAACGCGGTATGACCAGGCGGTGTAGCCCAGGATGACAGGAAGCATGACCGCCAAGCCGACCAGGCTGAAGCCAAGCGACGACACTGGCGCTGCTGCATCCCAGATCGTCAATGCCGGGGGGAGCAGGTACGGCCACATGCCGAGTACGAGGCCTAGGTAACCCAGGACAAACAACGACAGGCTCAGTAGGAAAGGGGCAAGATCATGAGTGGGGCGTTTCTCCGCGCGCCACAGCGCCACTGCCACGGCGAGCGTAAGAAGGGGGACGGGGGACAGCCACCAGAAATTCCCGTCACTGAACCAGCGAGTCATTAGTCGCAGATCAAGGAACGGCAGCCAGCTGCTCACGAGCCCCATGGCCACGATCACGGCGACCACCAGGGGGCGGGTCAGGCGCCTGGCAAGTGCGTGGGTTCGCCCCTCGGTCTTCAAGATTAGCCAGGTGCCTCCAAGCAAGGCGTAGCCGGCAACCAAGGCTGCTCCGGTAAGCATGGCAAAGGGGCTGAACCATAGGAATGGCCCGCCAGCGTAGGTGTCACCAGTCATTGGCACGCCTTGCACCACCGTGCCAAGAATCACTCCTTGAGAGAACGCGGCCAGAAGCGAGCCAAGGCCGAAAGCCACGCTCCAAAGCCTCTTGGAGCGATGGGCTTTGAACCTGAACTCAAAGGCGACCCCCCGGAAAACCAATGATACAAGCAGCAGAAGTACTGGAAGGTACAGGGCCGAAAGAAGCGCTGCATAGGCTGTTGGAAACGCTGCTAGCAATCCGGCTCCGCCGAGCACCAGCCAGGTTTCGTTGCCATCCCATATTGGGGCAGCGGTGTTCATCATCACATCGAGCTGCTCTTCATCCTCGGCAAAGGGCGCGAGAATGCCAATACCGAGTACGAAGCCGTCGAGGACGACGTACATCAGGACGCCGAAGCTGATGACGGCGAACCAGGCGATGGGCAACCAGGTCATCGAGTCCATGTCAGCGTTCCTCAGAGAGATTGATCAGCGGCCGAGATAGGCCGTGCAGGTGTGCGATCACCACCCTCTAGCGACGGACTTCCGTCTTGGGCATGTGGGCCATGTCGGAGGATCTTGACCAGATACCAGATGCCCCAACCAAATACGAACGCATATCCAGCGACATAGACCGCGAGTGAGATCGCTGTCATCCAGGCCGTTTGCGGTCCCACGGCATCAGCCGTTCGCAAAACGCCATAGACAATCCAAGGCTGGCGCCCCATCTCGGTGACAAACCAGCCGGCCACCAAAGCAACGAACCCACTTGGAAGCATCCAGTTCCAAGCGCGCAGCAGGGCCCCGGAATCGAACAGCTTACGGCGGGCCAGGGTGAAAGCAGAAAGCCAGGCGAGCAGTAGCATGAGGGTGCCTATCCCAACCATGATCCGGAATGCGAAGAACACAGGCGTGACCGGAGGTCGTTCGCTCGCCGGTACGGATGTCAGCGGTGCGAAGGTTCCATCCATGGAGTGAGTCAGGATGAGGCTGCCAACACGCGGAATCGCGATCTCAAGATCGTTCCGCTCTTCCTTCTCATTTGGTACAGCGAAGACGACCAGCGGAACTCCTTCACCTTCTTGGCCCTGATGCCAGTGAGCCTCTACCGCTGCGATCTTCATCGGCTGGTGCTTGAGGGTGTTCAGACCATGCATGTCACCCACGAAAATCTGAACAGGAACGGTAATGGCCGCAAATATCACAGCCGCCCCAAGCATCTTGCGGCCGGCTTCGACGTGCTCCTTACGCCGCAGGTACCAGGCGCCAACACCACCCACCACGAAGCAGGTTGTTATGAATGACCCTATTGCCATATGGGCCAGTCGATAGGGGAACGATGGATTGAACACAACCTCGAACCAGTCAACCGGATGGACCACTCCGTTGATCATTTCGTAGCCCGCAGGCGTATGCAACCAGCTGTTGGAGGCAAGAATCCAGAACGTTGAAAAGAGCGTTCCAAGTGCGACCATGCATGTGGAAAAGAAGTGCAGGCGTGGTGATACTCGCCCCCAGCCGAACATCATCACTCCGAGGAAACTTGCCTCCAGGAAGAAGGCTGTCAGGACCTCGTAAGTCAGTAGGGGGCCGATTACGGTTCCGGCGATCTGGCTCAAACGAGGCCAGTTTGTGCCGAACTGGAACGCCATGACGATACCGCTTACCACGCCCATGCCGAAGGACACGGCAAAGATCTTCTGCCAGAAGAAGAACAGATCCCGCCACACCGGGTTGCGGGTTCGAAGCCAGCGCCATTCCACGAAACCAAGCCAACTGGCCAAGCCAATGGTGAAGGCAGGGAAGAGCACATGGAAGCTGATGAGAAAGCCGAACTGAATTCGGGAAAGGAGGAGGGCGTCCATAACGATCCCAATAGGGGGTGGGTGGTGGCTAGCGGCTCAAGTTCCGATGGTGCCTAGCAATTTCATCGGCGGAGATCCTTGCTCATTGCACGGCAGGCGTCATCTGGCGTCATACGGCTGCTAGGTGTGCAGCTTCCAAATCGAGTAGGCGCTGGGGGTGTGAATAGATGTTGAAGCCATCCGAGCGCGCGAAACCGACAAGACAGATCCCTGCGGCCTTTGCGAGATCTATGGCTAAGGCTGTGGGTGCCGATACCGCTGCAACGATCGCCATGCCTGCATAGGCGGCCTTACTCACCATTTCGTAGCTAGCACGGCTAGATAGAAGCACGAGACCTTCGTTGGTTGAAGTCGATGAGCGCCTCATTGCACCAATGAGCTTATCTAGTGCGTTGTGCCTGCCCACGTCTTCGCGTACCACTTCGATAGCTCCGTCCGGGAGAACCCATGCTGCTGCGTGGGTTGAGCCGGCAGCCTCGTTCATTGGCTGTAGCCCTTTTAGCGAGGACAGTGCTACGCGTAGCGCCAAGGCGGAGTAGGTGGTGGGTCGGTCGATTGGCAAAGGCATTCTGAGCACTTGCTCCAGTCGACTAGCTCCACATAGCCCGCAACCGCTACGCCCGGGTAGGTTGCGGGTGGCGTCGTTGGGCATTGACACGATGGGCGCACTATCTGTGACTTCCATCGCCAGCTCAATGCCTTCCAGCGATGGCCTCACTTCAATCCGGAGAAGTTGGGAGGGATCAGAAATTGTTCCCTCCGTCATGGAAAAGCCCAGCGCAAAGTCTTCCAGATCCGTTGGGCTGGCCATCATCACCGAGAAAGGACTGTCGTTGTAGAGCATCGCGACAGGCACTTCTTCGGCAACGCTGTCCATGATTGAGCCGCGCTCGCCACCACGCCACCGAAGGGTTCTTCGATATGCGATGCCGCAGGGCTCGTTGGCAGGTACTGGGCTGGGCGCTTGCATGGAGATGAGGCCTGGCGGGGAGGGAAGCCGGTAACGATGATCTGGGCGTGCAGGGTCCCTCGGGTCGGGGACTTCTTAGTGGTTTGACAGTGCGGAGAGTATCCCAAGGCGTACACCCCGCTGCGGTCAAAATTTACAAATGTTCGCAGATGGACAGTTTGGCTGAGTTGATCCGACATTCTGTTCGAGGGGCTGTGGCCCGCCTGTCCGCTACATGTGCCTGTAGCTAGAAAACGCCCGATAAATTAGATAGTTACAATCGATGGCGGGTGGCGTGAAGACCTGTTCGTGGTGAGGGCCAGGATGAGCGCTTCGGGTCCGTTGAGGCACTCGTATCGGACACCAGTGCCTCGATTCGATCCCCGGCGTGTACGCCGGACGTCTTGTCTGGGCAGGGTGGACATACTGTCCGTGGAAGGGGAGGCCGTCGCGTGCTTAACTTTTCCCACTCCCAATTGCATGCTGCGAGTGCCTGTCATGTCAGAGCAGAAGATCCCCCGTTACAAAGCCTACGACCATCCTGCCGGTGGTTGGGGTGCCACCGGTGCAACCGCCAAGGTTCTGATGCAGCAGAGCGTCATTGCCAAGGGATCTAAAGCGCTTTTGTCGATGAATCAGCCTGGGGGATTCAAGTGCCCCAGTTGCGCTTTCCCGGATGCAGATCACACCAAGAAGCTGGAGTTCTGCGAAAACGGTGCGAAGGCCTTGGCATGGGAGGCAACCAAGCATCGCGCCACGCGTGAGTTCTTCGCGGAGCACACTGTCCAGGAGCTGATGGCGCAGTCCGACTATTGGCTGGAGATGCAGGGTCGATTGACCGAGCCGATGCGATATGACCCGGTATCCGACCATTACGTTCCTTGTAGCTGGGATGAGGCCTTCGCGCTGATCGGGCGACACCTGCAGGCCCTGTCCAGCCCGCATGAGGCTGAGTTCTACACCTCGGGGAGGACGCCGAACGAAGCCGCGTTCCTGTACTCGATCTTCGTGCGCGAGTTCGGAACCAACAACTTCCCGGACTGCTCGAACATGTGCCACGAGCCGACCAGCCGGGGGTTGCCGCCGGCAATTGGTGTCGGCAAGGGCACTATCGTGCTCGATGACTTTGAGCATGCTGAGGCCATCTTCGTCATCGGCCAGAACACAGGCACCAACTCACCACGAATGATGTCCAACTTGGTGGAGGCGCGGAAGCGTAATGCTCCAATTGTCGCGGTCAATCCTATGCCGGAACGTGCGCTGATTCGCTTTGCCGAGCCCCAGGACGTCGTGCAGATGGCCACGTTTGGCTCCACCGAGATTTCCAGTGAATTTGTACACATTCGCATCGGCGGTGACCTGGCCCTGATCAAGGGCATCATGAAGGCTATGTTCGAGCGGGAAGCGGCCGGCGAGTCTGTTCTCGATCACGAATTCCTGACCGAGCACACCTTGGGGCTGGAGGCATTGCGTGAAGAAGTGATGTCCCTGGAGTGGAGCCAGATCGTCCAAGTGTCCGGGATCAAGAAGGAGCAGATTCTGCGTTGTGCAGAGATCTACATCCGTTCCCGTGCGACCATTATCTGCTATGGCATGGGCCTGACCCAGCACCAGCAAGGATCTCGCCTTTTGCAGCAGGTTGCCAATCTGCTGATGCTGCGCGGCAACTTCGGAAAGCCCGGGGCGGGCATTGCTCCTATTCGCGGCCATTCCAACGTGCAAGGCGACCGTACCGTCGGCATTGATGAGAAGCCGACGCAACGCTACCTGGACCAAGTTCGCGACGTGTTCGGGTTCGAACCGCCGCGCGAACATGGGCACCATGTGGTTGAGTCTATTGAGGCGATGCTGGCTGGAACCGCCAAGGTCTTCATCGGCATGGGCGGGAACTTCATCCATGCTGTTCCTGATACCGAAATTGCCTACAGGGCAATGCGTGGTCTTGAGCTTACGGTTGGCATCGCCACCAAACTCAACCGTGGCCACCTAGTGCATGGCAAGGAGGCGCTGATCCTACCGGTGGTGGCGCGCTCGGAGTGGATCCATACCCCGCTGGGTGAGCAGTTTGTCACCATTGAGGATGCCATGTCGAATGTCACCGCATCCCGTGGAGTACTGGAGCCTGTGAGTGAACATGTTCTTCCGGAAGTTGAGATCGTGTGCCGCATGGCAATGGCAACACTGCCGGACAGCAAGGTCGACTGGGCAGCTTGCATGCACGATTACAACCATGTTCGTGAGCTGATCGCGGCGGTCTATCCCAGCATCTACGCAGACTTCAATGAACGGATCCAGGCGCCGCGTGGCTTCCACTTGGACATTCCGCCGCGCCGCCGTGAGTGGCCGACACCTAACGGGAAGGCCAATATTCTGGTGTTGCCGGGTCTTGAAGTGAACGACCTGGTCGAGGATCCCACTATGCTTCGGCTGGCCACGGTTCGCTCCCATGACCAGTACAACACGACAATCTACAGCTACAACGATCGCTATCGCGGTGTGTATAACGATCGAATGATCCTCTTCATGAACCTGGAAGATCGAGTAGCACGAGGGATTGGGAAGGAGGAACAGGTGAGCCTCGAGACGATCTCCAGTGATGGCGTCTGCCGGCGGGTCGATGGGTTGACTGTGCTTGACTATCCGATGCCGCGTGGCGCGATTGCGGGCTACTACCCTGAACTCAATCCACTGCTACCTCTGGATTACTTCGATCGCATCAGTGGTACCCCCGCGGCGAAGTCGATCCCGGTCAGGGTGGTCATTTCACAGTGATTGCGCCGGCATGTCGTAGGGAGGACTAAGAATGTCAGCCGAGCTCATTCGGGCGCCAGAGCCGGTAGGTGAGGGCGCACTGGCAGATCATCCCCGCCAACTCACCGACGGTTTCGGACGCAGCTTTCCGTACCTGCGCCTTTCGTTGACCGAAGCCTGCAACTTCCGTTGCAGCTACTGCCTGCCCGACGGCTACCAGGCCGATGGCCGCCCGCGCTTCCTGCAGGTGGAAGAAATCGCGCGCCTGGTGCGTGCGTTTGCCGCGCTGGGCATGAGCAAGATCCGCCTGACCGGCGGCGAGCCCAGCCTGCGCAAGGACCTGGATGAGATCATCGCCACCGTGGCGGCGGTGCCGGGCATCCGCAAGGTGGCCATCACCACCAATGGCACGTTGCTACCGCGGCGCCTGCCGGGCTGGCACCGCGCCGGCCTGACCGCGCTGAACGTGAGCATGGACAGCCTGCAGCGCGAACGTTTCAAGACCATCACCGGGCATGACCGCCTGCCGGAGATCGAACAGGGCCTGGCCCTGGCGCAGGCGCTGGGCCTGCCGGCGATCAAGCTCAATGCGGTGCTGCTGCGTGGCCTGAACGACGACGAGCTGCCGCAGTGGATGGACTACCTGCGTGACCGCCCCTTCAGCGTGCGCTTCATCGAACTGATGCGCACCGGCGACAACGAAGCCTATTTCCAGCGCCACCACCTGCGCGCCGACGTGGTGATCGAGCAGCTGCTGGCGGCTGGCTGGCACGAACGGCCGCGCGCCGCCGATGCCGGCCCGGCGCGTGAGTACAGCCACCCGGACCATCGCGGCACGGTGGGCATCATCGCCCCGTATTCGCGTGACTTCTGCAAGGGCTGCAACCGCCTGCGGGTGACCGCCAAGGGTGACCTGCGGCTGTGCCTGTTCGGCGAGTTCGGCGTGCCGCTGCGCCCGCTGCTGCAGAGCGACGATGACCATGACGCGCTGCTGGCACGCATTACCACGCAGCTTGGCCTGAAAGCGGCCGGGCATGGACTGCACCAGGGCCAGACCGGGCTGACCCCGCACCTGGCCTCCATCGGAGGATGAGCAACACGATGAGTGGGGAATTGAATGCGGCCTTCCATATGGCCGATGTCCGCGACAAGCGCATCACCCGCCGACGTGCGGTGGCGGTGGGCGAGCTGCATGCCGGTCCAGTGGCCTATCCGCTGATCGTCGAGCGCCGCCTGCCCAAGGGCGATGCGCTGGTGATGGCCGAGATTGCCGGCCTGCAGGGCGCCAAGATGGCCTCGATGCTGATGCCACTGTGCCACCCGCTGCCGCTGGAACTGGTGCAGGTGTTCTGCGCGCCGGTACCGGAACGGCAGGCGATCCGCGTGTGGTGCGAGTGCGCCAGCGAGGCGCGCACCGGCGTGGAGATGGAGGCACTGGCCGGCGTCAACGCGGCGCTGCTTACCCTGTACGACCTGAGCAAGCCGGTGGAACCGGCCCTGCGCATCGAAGGTATCCGCCTGCTGTTCAAGGAAGGCGGCAAGCGCGGTGTCTGGCTGCACCCCGACGGCATGGACGATGCCGAGCGCACGCGTTTCAAGCCGCGTGCGCCGAAGGGCCTGGAGGGCGCGGCCTGCGCGGTGATCACGCTGAGCGATCGCGCCAGCGACGGCACCTATGAGGATATCTCTGGCCCGACCCTGGTGACCGGCCTGAAAAAGCTGGGCGGCGAGGTGGTGGCCGCTGAGGTGTTGCCCGATGGCATCGAGCCATTGGCGGGTCGCCTGCAGGCCTTGGCCGCCGAGGGCGTGCGCCTGTGCCTGTGTACCGGTGGTACCGGACTGGGCCCGCGTGACCTGACCCCGGAGGCGCTCCGTTCCCTGAACGCGCGGCCGGTACATGGCCTGGCGCAGATGGTGCGCGCGCTGAGTGCACAGCACACGCCGATGGCCTGGCTGAGCCGCGCCGAGGTGGTGCAGCTGGGCAACATGCTGGTGTTCGCGCTGCCCGGCAGCCCGAAGGCGGCGGCGCAGTGCCTGGATATCCTGGCGCCGGTACTGGGCCACGCCCTGGCGATGGTCGAGGGGGATGGCCACTCATGATTCCCTATTGCGAAGCCTTGCAGCACCTGCTGGACGCGGCCACGCCGCTGCCGGCCGAGCGCGTGCCGCTGCATGAAGCCGGCGGCCGTACCCTGGCCAGTGACATCCACAGCGGGCAGTCGTTGCCGCCGTTCGACAATTCGGCGATGGACGGCTTTGCGCTGCGCGCCAACGGCGCGACGTTCGAGGCCGGTACCGAATTCGCGGTGCAGGGCTGGCAGGCAGCCGGCGATGCCGGCGCCGAAGGCGGCGAGGGTGCCTGGGAAATCATGACCGGAGCGCGCATGCCGGTTGGCCTGGATACGGTGGTGCCGGTCGAGAACGTGGAGATCCTCGCCAGCGAGGACGGCCGCCCGACCCGCATCGCGCTGACCGCGACGGTGAAGCCGGGCCAGAACGTGCGCCTGCGCGGCCAGGACGTGCGCGAGGGTGAGCGCGTGCTGTGCGCCGGCCAGGTGCTGGATATCAATGCCCGCACCCTGCTGCACGCCCTGGGCGTGGGTGAGGTGGCGGTGGTGGCGCGGCCGAGGGCGGCGGTGATCGCCACCGGCAAGGAACTGGTGACCGAGGCGGCGCAGGCGCTGGAATCGGGCCAGATCCGTGACAGCAATCGCCCCTACCTGGTGGGCCGCCTGCAGGCGGCCGGTGCCGAGGTGGTCTGGCAGGGCACGGTGGGCGACGACGTGGCCGCGTTCAATGCGGTGCTGGATGAAGCGCTGGCCGCTGGCGCGCAGCTGCTGATCAGTACCGGCGCGGTGTCGGCCGGCCGCTACGACTTCGTTCCCGATGCGCTGCGTGGCCGTGGTGCGCGCATCGTCTTCCATAAGGTGGCGATCCGCCCCGGCAAGCCGTTGTTGTTCGCGGTGTTGCCCAATGGCGCGCTGTACTTCGGCCTGCCCGGCAACCCGGTTTCGGCTGCCGTGGGCCAGCGCTTCTTCGTCGAGCCGGTACTGCGCCGCCTGCTGGGGCTTGCACCGGAACCGGTGTTGCGGCTGCCGCTGCAGGCCGACGTGCGCAAGCCGCCCGGTCTGCGCTTCCACGCGCGGGCGCGGGTGGAAATGGACGGGCAGGGGCGCCTGAGTGCGCGCGTACTGTCCGGGCAGGAGTCGTTCCGTTTGATGTCCATGCTGCAGGCCAACGCCTGGGTGGTGCTGGAGGCCGAGGGAGACCTGGCCAGCGCTGGCACCTTCGTGCGCGTGCAGGGCTGGGGTCACCACGAACCGGTGCAGCTGGTGAGCCAGGAGTCATGATGAAACAGGTGAATCTGCAGTTGTTCGGTGCGTTTTCCGATCTGGATGCCAGCCGCGAAATCGCCGTCGATGTGGCCGGTGGCACCGTGGCCGATCTGCGCCAGGCGCTGCGCGAGCTGCTGCCGGTGCGTTGGCCGGGTTTCCGCGCGGGCCTGCTGGACTACTCGGCGTTTGCCGACCAGCAACGCGTGCTGCGCGACCACGAGGCGCTGCCCGACGATGGCCGCGTGGCGATCCTGCCACCAGTGAGCGGGGGCTGAGCGATGAGCGAGAAGATCATCGCGACGGTGGTGGACCGCGCGCAGGCGGCGATCGATCCGGCCGAAGGCATCGCGGCGGTATCTGATCCGGGCTTCGGCGGCATCGACGTGTTCATCGGCAAGGTGCGCGACGTCAACATCGGCCGGCCGGTGACCGGGATCACGTACGACCTGTTCGAACCTTTGGTGCTGAACGAGTTCAAGCGCCTGGCGGCAGAGGTCGAGGCGACGTTCGGTCCGAAGCTGAAGCTGTATGTGGCCCACGCCAAGGGCCGGTTGGGCATTGGCGATGTGGCGGTGGTGGTGGCCGCCGGCAGCCCGCATCGAGACGAGGCATTCCGGGCCTGCCGGCAGTTGATCGAGGTGGTCAAGCACCAGTGCCCGATCTGGAAGCAGGAGCATTACGAGGACGGCGACAGCGAGTGGACCGAAGGCTGCAGTCTCTGCCATGCGGATAACGAACCCACGCAAGCTCATGACAATGCCCATGAATGTGCACACGATCACGAACATTCCCACTGACGGCATCGTGCTGGCCGGTGGTCTTTCCAGCCGGATGGGCCGTGACAAGGCGCTGCTACCGTGGCACGGGCGAACCCTGCTAGAGCACATGCGTGGCCTGCTGCGACAGGCAGGTGCGGAAAGGGTATGGGTGAGTGGCAACTACCCGGCCTTCGGTGGCATTCCTGATCGCGTGGCACGCTGCGGCCCGTTGGGCGGGCTCTACAGTGTGGCCATGTGCATGCCGGACGCTGCCGCTCTGGTGCTTCCGGTGGATACGCCCAATGTGACCCCGGCGTTACTACAACGGTTACGTGATGCGCCTTCGGCTGCCTGTGTGCTGTTTGCGGAAGAACCCCTGCCGATGCGGTTGCAGATTGATGACCATTGCCGGCATGTGTTGCGGGAATTGATCGAGAATCCGGCGGCGCACCGCTCGCTACACGCCCTGCGAGAACGCTTGGGCGCAATCGAGCTGCCACTGGCGGATAGCGAATACGACCAGCTACTCAACTGCAACACCTCAACCGAGCTCGAGTTCATTGCATCATGAAAGTCCAGCTACAGCGGCAGGCAGTTCGTCTGCGCGTTGATGAAGAGGAGCTAGCGCAGTTGCTGGCCGGCGAATCGGTGGAGAACCTGACGCGGTTCGGCGGCGATCGCGGCTGGGGCATGGTGCTATCACTGCATGCAGGGCAACAGGCGGTGCTTCTGGAGGGGAGCGAGTACTGCCGGTTGATGCTTCCTCGCGAAGCGGTTCAGTCCTTGGCATTACGTTTGCCCTGTCGTGATGGTCTGGGTTTTGGCATTGCGCTGGATGATGACATCTCGCTGCAGCTTCAATTCGATGTGGATGTACGAGACAGCCTGCGCCAACGAGGTCCGCACCGTCGTGCACCCTCTACCTAGCTCTGGGCGGGCCAGCTATGTAGCGCCTGCGATGCCAAGGATAGGCGGTGAAACCGATCTAAACCCAACCAAACGGGGAAACCAATGATGAAACGAGTTGGACTGTTGTTGCTGGGACTGCTGGCCACGGTGCCGGCCTTGGCGGCCGACCTGACGGTGTCGGCGGCATCGAGCTTGACCGAGAGCTTCCGCGAACTGGGCACCGCCTATGAGAAGGCACACCCGGGAACCAAGGTCGATTTCAACTTCGCCGCGTCCGGCGTGCTGCTGCAGCAGATCAGCCGCGGCGCGCCGGTGGATGTGTTCGCGTCGGCCGATGAAACCACGATGGACCAGGCCCAGCAGCAGGACCTGCTGGCGGCCGGCACCCGCGAGGTGTTCGCGGTGAACGCGCTGTGGGTGGTGGTGCCGCCGCAGGCCAAGGCTGCGCCGCGTACCTTGAAGGACCTGGCCGGTGCCGGTGTGCAGCGCATCGCACTGGGCAACCCGGACAGCGTGCCGGTCGGCCGCTATGCCAAGGGCGCGCTGGAAGCGGCGGGCCTGTGGCCGTCGGTGCAGGGCAAGACCATCACCACGCAGAACGTTCGCCAGTCGCTGGACTACGTGGCGCGCGGTGAAGTGGATGCCGGCTTCGTCTATGCCACCGATGCGCAGGCGATGCCTGATCGGGTGCGCCGTGCCTTCGCGGTGCCGGTGGCGGGGCGCATTGCCTATCCGTTGGCGGTGACCAAGGCCAGTGCGCAACCGGTTGAAGCCAAGCGCTTCACCACCTTCGTGCGTTCGGCACAGGGCCAGGCGATCCTGGCCAAGCATGGGTTCGGCAAGCCCTGAGGCATGGATCTCGACTGGAGCGCACTGTGGTTGTCGCTGAAGGTGGCCGGCTGGGCCACCGCGATCAATCTGGTGCTGGGCGTGGCACTGGGCGCGCTGCTGGCACGTCGGCGATTTCCTGGCCGTGAGCTGCTGGATTCGCTGCTGACCCTGCCGATGGTGCTGCCGCCGACCGTGCTGGGGTATTACCTGCTGGTGCTGATCGGCCGCAACGGCCCGATCGGCGCGTGGCTGCAGTCGTGGTTCGGCATCAACCTGGTGTTCACCTGGCAGGCGGCGGTGATCGCTGCGGCGGTGGCCTCGCTGCCGCTGGTGTTCAAGCCGGCACGCGCGGCGTTCGAGGAAGTGGATGGACAGTTGGAGCAGGCCGCACGCACGCTCGGTGTGTCCGAAGCAGCGGTGTTCTTCCGCATCACGCTGCCGCTGGCGTGGCGCGGCATCCTCGCCGGCCTGCTGCTGGCGTTTGCACGCGCGATGGGCGAGTTCGGCGCGACGCTGATGGTGGCGGGCAGCATTCCCGGCCGCACGCAGACGCTGTCGATCGCCATCTACGAAGCGGTGCAGGCCGGCCAGGACGGCAAGGCCAATGCGCTGGTGATCCTGACCTCGGTGGTGTGCATCGTGATCCTGCTGCTGGCCGCGCGGCTGGTGGGCGGACGTCGCCGGGAGCTGCGTGATGTGGCTTGACCTGCAGGTGCAGCGTCGCCTGCAGGCGGCCGGCCAGGATTTCGTATTGGACGTGTCGCTGCAGTGCACGCAGCGGCAGGTGGTGCTGTTCGGGCCCTCGGGCGCGGGCAAGAGCCTGACCCTGAAGGCGGTGGCCGGGCTGCTGAGGCCGGGCCAGGGTCATGTGCGCCTACAGGGGCAGACCCTGTTCGATGCGGCCACCGGTGTGGATCTGCCGCCGCAGCACCGCCGGCTGGGCTACGTGTTCCAGGATTACGCGCTGTTCCCACACCTGAGCGTGCGCCAGAACGTGGCGTTCGGTCTGCAGAAGGGCTGGTTGAATCCGCGGGTCGGCCAGCGCTTCGATGCGGTGGAGCAGTGGTTGCACGCATTCCGCATCGATACGGTGGGTGATCTGCTGCCCTCGCAGGTGTCCGGCGGCCAGCGCCAGCGTACCGCCTTGGCACGCGCCTTGGTGACGCAGCCGCAGGCGCTGCTGCTGGATGAACCGTTCTCCGCGCTGGACCAGGATCTTCGCCAGCACTTGCGGCAGGAGCTGGAGGCCGTGCTGGACGGGGCCGGTATTCCACTGCTGCTGATCAGCCATGATCCCAACGACATTGAGATATTTGGGGGCCAGATCGCCTGCATCGAAAATGGGCGACTGATCTCTCCTCCCGGCTCGCGTCAGAGGCCGACCCGTCAGCCCCGCCTTCTACCATCCTTAGTCGGCTCCCCAACAAGCCCGGGTCTTGAGGGGAAGAGCAACCATCAGTCAGTCGGAGACTCAGAGAGTCCAAAGCCACGATACATCTGCCCGCGAGCCGCGCAAATGGGAGACGACCCTGGTGCATAGGCATCTCTATGCCGGTAGGCGAGCGGTAGGGCCTGGACCTTCTTGCAAGGCGGATCGACTCGCCCGCGCTTGGCCGCGCTGCGTGGCTCCGGCCGAGGCGGGGACAACGCGCACCCAGCGCTTCCCATATGGCCGAATTGGCGTAATGATCCGCTCGAAGGGAGCGAGACTTCTCCAGCCTCCCGTGGCGACCGACCGCCGAGGGGCTTGGAGGGGCACGGAGGCCATTGGCGCTCTGGGCAATATGGCGAGGAGCCCCCGGTCCGTTTGGCCACCAAGAGGTCGATACTAGGCTCGTAGGGCAAGAGTTCCGGATTGGCATATGACTGAGGTCGACAGCATTGAACGTCTCAGACTGGCCTTTGGTGCACAACGTCCTACGTCGTGAGAGGGGGTGTTTTGTTCGATATGTCACCCGTCATCTAGCGGTCGAAAGATCGAAATGAACTCGAACACGAATCGACGGAACTAGCCACGCTTCAATTGTACTGAGGGAAACATGACGCCAAAGAGCGCCAACCAATCTTCCGAAGAGCGCGCAAACGGCGATCTTGCATGGCCGGACCTTGCGCGCTCATCGATACTGATCGTTGACGACGAACCTGGCATGCGTAGCTTCTTGGTTCGTGCCTTGCGACCGCGATGCAAAGTTGTGGAAGCTGCAGCTGACACCATTGAAGCGGAGCAGCATCTGACGGAGCGCCACTTTGACATCGTGATTGTGGACAACGTGTTGCCAGGGAAGAGTGGCATCGCGTGGCTGGAGGACCAGCGCAGGGGAGGGGTCTTGGCCGACTTCATTCTGATTACTGCGTACGCAGACTTGGATTCCGCTATCGGCGCTATCCGCGCGGGAGCGGCTGATTTTCTTCTCAAGCCTTTCAGAACCAATCAGTTGCTGGCCGCTATATCGCGCTGCCTGGAACGCGGTCGCCTACGGCGGGAGAATGCCATTCTCCGTCACGAGCTACATGGCTCCGGTGCACCAGCTGCGCTTCGAGACAGGCTCACAGGTAGCTCGCGTGCGATTCAGGCCACCAAGGATCTGATCGCGAAGGTCGCACCACTGCCCAGTAGCGTGCTGTTCACTGGAGAATCCGGCTCTGGAAAGGAGGTTGCCGCAAGATCGCTGCACGCGTTGTCCGCACGGGCATCTCATCCTTTCATTCCAATAAATTGTGCAGCTGTTCCCAGCGAGTTGATTGACGTTGAACTGTTCGGGAGTCTCAAAGGAACGTTCAGTGGAGCGAACTCGTCTCGCCAAGGACTGGTCGCCTATGCAGAAGGCGGAACATTGCTGTTTGACGAAGTCGCTGATCTTCCCTTGGCTCTCCAAGGAAAGCTGCTAAGGATGCTTGAAGATAGACGGATACGACCAGTTGGCGCAGATCGGGAGATTCCGATCGATGTCAGATTCATCTTCTCAACCAACAAGAATTTGGTTGCGGAAGTGAAGAATGGAACATTCCGGTCGGATCTCTACTATCGCATCAACGTTCTCGAGGTGTCGCTTCCTCGCCTTCATGACCGCGGCGCTGATGTGTTGGAGCTGGCGGCGGGCTTCATGCGTGAGCTGGGGCTGCAGCTTGGCCTTCAACCGATTCCGATCGACGAAAGGATCCGGGCATATCTTCAGAGCTACTCGTGGCCCGGGAACGTCCGCGAGCTTCACAACTACGTTGAGCGTAGCCTGATACTCGGACACTTTCCGACTCAGCTTGAGCGGTTGGAGTCACT
The DNA here is from genome assembly GCF_059369815.1 of Stenotrophomonas sp. YJH_SMC_27. NCBI lineage: Bacteria > Pseudomonadati > Pseudomonadota > Gammaproteobacteria > Lysobacterales > Lysobacteraceae > Stenotrophomonas > Stenotrophomonas sp. YJH_SMC_27. The sequence goes on from NZ_JCAFTA010000013.1 coordinate 96,972, forward strand.
CTCTGACCCACGAAGCCGGCTGCTCTCGGAGGTCGAGCGCAGGCACATCCTTGCAGTGCTTCGTGAGACTGGCGGAGATCGCGAAAGAGCGGCCACGATCTTGGGCATATCGCGAAAGACGATTGATCGTAAGTGCTCCAGTTGGAATGTATCAGCCTAGGAATCTGCAATGAACCGAGCGCGCTCAGTTCGCTTCCGCCTGCTTCTAATCGCGATCCTTCCAATGTTTGTGATCCTGCCGGCTATCGTCGGCGGACTCATCTACCAATGGGATTTGCGCTTCGACCGACTGCTCGCCTCGAAGGTTGGCGGGGACCTGAAAGTTGCGGGACAGTACATGAACCAGCTGCTCGTCAACGACCGCGCGACGCTGGCTGCGATTGCTGATTCGCAGAGCTTCCATGGCGTCATTAGCCAGGGGGTCAACAAGAATGCAGAGCTTGGCAGCCTACTAGCGTCGAAAGCCCAAGGTGGTTCACTAGACTTCATCGCACTGTTGGATTCAAACGGTCGCTTGTTGGCTAGTAGTGAGCCGGCCTCGCCAGCTGAGCTTGACTTGGACTGGTCAGTCATCGAAAAGGCCCTGAAGGGAGCGTCCAGCGTGGAGGTGGGGGTGGTAAGCCGGGACGATCTGATGGAGATCTCCCCAAAGCTCGCCGCACGGGCCGAGGTCATTCGTCCGCATAACGCAAGGAATCCTGTCGATTCGGCCCAGAGTGAGAAGCGGGGCCTAATGATTCAAGCTGCAACGCCGGTTGCACTTCCAAACAATCAGGTTGGCGTCTTGATTGCGGGTACTCTGCTGAACCACAACACCGAGTTCATCAAGCAGATCACTGATCTTGTCTACCGAGATAAGGCCCTGCGTACTGGCGCAACAGGGATAGCCTCCATCTTCCTTGGTGATACCCGCATCAGCACCAACGCGTTGTTGGCGGGAGGGAACCCAGCGTCGGGGACACGGGTGTCTTCTGAAGTGGCCGAGGCCGTGCTGGGCCAGGGAAAGACCTGGCAGGCGAGAGCCTACGTAGTCAATGATTGGTACATTGCCGGCTATATGCCCATTCTCAATGGCCGGGGCGTACCTATTGGTATGCTCTTCGTGGGCTTTCTGGAGGAGCCATTCACCACCGCCCGTCGAAATTCCATCGGAGCGATCGTGTTCGGTTGCCTCCTTGTTGCAGTCATCACCGTACCCCTTTTTCTGTACATCGCTCGCGGCGTGTTCAAGCCACTTGAGCGGATGGATCAGGCAATTGGACGGGTCAAGGCGGGCGACCGCAGTGCTCGCTCCGGAGCAGGGGCATCCAATGATGAAATCGGACGTGTCGCTTCGCACTTGGACCAGCTGCTCTGTCAGCTGGAAGAGAAGGAACGGCAGCTGGTCGCCTGGAACGAGGAGCTCAATTCCAGGGTAGAGGAGCGAACTGCTGGTCTCGCACTAGCCAATAGACGGTTGGAAGAGACGACCCAGCACCTGATTGTCACTGAGAAGCTGGCAACAATTGGCGAGATCGCAGCAGGAATAGCGCACGAGATCAACAATCCGCTTGCCGTCATGCAGGGGAACCTCGAGCTTCTGCGTGACTCGATCAGGGAGCCCGAGGGTCAAGGGTTTGGAGAAGAGATTGACCTCATTGAGCATCAAATTGGGCGTATCAGCACCATTGTTTCCAAGTTGCTGCAGTTCTCCAAGCCCAGTGAGTACTCCGGTCATAGTGAGCTGTTAGAGCCTGCCACGCTGATGTTGGAGACGCTGCCCCTGATTCAACACCTCATCAAGCGCCATCCCGTGAAGATAGAGAAGAACTTCCTGTCCACACGGCTCGTAACGGGCAATCGGGGCGAGCTGCAGCAAATTCTTGTGAACCTCCTGATCAATGCAATCTATGTCATGCAGAAGGGCGGAACGCTGGGATTGGCGACGTTGGACGTTGACGACGTTCATGGTCACCCTGGCGTCGCTTTGCGAGTCTCAGATACTGGAAGCGGCATTCCTCAGGACATTCTGGTCCGAATTTTTGAGCCATTCTTTACGACCAAACATCGTCAAGGTACTGGGCTGGGTCTTTCCATCAGTCAGATGCTTGCCAACCGCCACGGTGGCAGCCTGTCGGTAGTGAGAACCGGCCTGACAGGGACGGTCATTGAACTATGGATGCCCGAGGCTGCCGACGATGAACTGCTTTAGACCTGCTGTAGCAGTGTCATGCGAACGGCGTGATGTCATTCGCATTTCGAACTCAAGTGGAAGGAATTTGTTGCCTAGGCGTATCGACGCCAGCAGTCGATCAATGAATCAGAGGTTGGCATGACACACCGTCTCCCAGATGTTGAAACGAGAATGCGAAGGCAGCCGACGTTGTGGGACGTTGCGTTTGCCGTCAGGGGTACCATCCTGCCCAGGATCGCATTGCATCTACTACTGATTAGCATTGTGACCGCAGGAGCGGTGCTCGCATCAACGGAGCATCCAGGAATCTTTGCTCGCTTCAGTGCCGTTCCGTTCACGCTCATTGGTATCGCACTTTCCGTATTCATGAGCTTTCGAAACAACGCTTGCTACTCCAGATGGTGGGAGGCGAGGCACCTTTGGGGTGACCTGGTCATAGCGTGTCGCTCAATAGCCAGGCAGACGTCCCTGCTGGATCCAAACAGCCGAGCACAGATCCTGCGAGGCCTGTGTGGCTTCAGTGCTGGCCTCTATTCTCGACTGCGCCGGGCCGACGAAGCCCATGCGATCGCACCTTGGTGGGATATTGGCAAGGCATCACAAGGCCCGAATCCGACGGACGCTGTGCTCCAGGGCATTGGCTTGAAGCTTGCCCATCTGGCTCATGAGGGAAGGATCGACTCGATTCAGTACTCGGTGATGGATAAGCAGCTTGCCAACTTGGCTCGTATCCAGGGGGGGTGCGAGAGGATACTCAATACTCCGATTCCATTCTCGTATTCGCTGCTGCTTCACCGGACTGCGATCGTATTCTGCACAACACTTCCTTTTGCGCTGGCAGGAACATTGGGGTGGTGGACCTTTTTACCGGTGCTCATTGTGGCGTACACGTTTTTTGGTCTCGATGCGCTGGGCCGTCAGCTGGAGGAGCCATTCAGTTCCGCGCCGAACGCGCTCCCGATCTACTCAATGCAGAGGACGATCGAGACAGAGCTAATGTCAACGCTGGCTCTGACTGCGGTCGATCAGGAGTCGGTACAGCAGCCAGGTAGGGAGGAGTGAGGCGTGAGCGGAGGGCGGCGGGTGCACTTCTGAGGCCGCTCCGGCATGTAACGACATGCCAGCTCACGCCCTAGCGCTAGTCAGGCATGGGTTGCCAGGCTCACCTGAAAGGAACTCGCCCAAAGATAGCATTCGTACAGCCCCCTTGGTTCCGCTCGCACATATGGGATGGAGTCTGTGAGACGGGAATAGTTCCTCTAACGATCAAGAATGAGCCAGTAGGAGCGTAAGTGATGTCAACAGATATGTTCGTAATGCATTCGGATCATACGCCGGCCGGGGATCAACCCGAAGCGATTGCCAGGCTAATTGCTGGCATCGAGGAGGGAGCAACACATCAGACCTTGAAGGGAATTACAGGGTCAGGGAAGACCTTCACGATGGCCAATGTGATCCATCGGCTGAAGCGACCCACGCTCATTCTTGCGCCAAACAAGACGTTGACTGCTCAGCTCTACGGGGAGATGAAGGCGCTGTTCCCCGAGAACGCCGTGGAGTATTTCGTTTCCTACTACGACTTCTTCCAGCCAGAGGTCTATATCCCAGGTAGCGATCGTTACATCCAGAAAGACTCAGCCATCAATGATCACCTTGAGAGGCTTCGACTATCGACTACGAAGTCTCTGATTGAGCGTAGAGACGTGATTGTTGTCGCTTCGGTGTCCTCAATCTATGGACTGGGAGACCCACAGAGCTACCGGGATCTGCAGGTTGAGCTTGCGCTTGGAATCGAACTGGATCAGAGGGACTTCCTGCGTCGGCTTGCATCGCTTCAGTACGACAGGACTGAGCGGACCCTGAAGCGTGGCACGTTCCGTGTGTCTGGCGATGTGGTCGATATTTTTCCCGCCGACTCTGAGTACAAGGCAATTAGAGTAGAGCTCACGGACGAGGGGAGAGTGCAGTCGCTCACCTGGATTGATGCGGTTACAGGGAAGAAGCTTGGCGATGAGACGCGCTACCTCGTTTCTCCAAAGACACTCTTCGCAAGCCCCAAAACAGAAATCAATGAGGCTACGAAGGCCATCCTCAAGGATTTGGAGGCCAGGGTGACGGAGCTCAACGCATCTGGTCGAATCGTTGAGGCAAATAGGCTTTACGAGAAGATCACGAACGACGTGGAGATGATGAGGGAGCTGGGATATTGCTCTGGCATGGAGAACTACTCCAGTTACCTGAACTCGAAGCCTTCAGGAGCTAGGCCGACGACACTCATGGACTACCTCCCGAAGGATGGCCTGCTATTTGTTGATGAGTCGCACGTCATGGTTCCTCAGATCGAGGCGATGTTCAGGAGCGATCAGAGCAGGAAGGATACTCTAATCGAGTACGGGTTCCGTCTACCTTCGGCGATGAACAACAGACCGCTTAGCTTCTCTGAGTTTGAAGCCATCAAGCCCCAGACGATCTTCGTTTCGGCTACGCCTGGCGCCTATGAGATTGGGAGATCCAAGGGAAGATTGATTGACCAGCTCATCAGGCCCACTGGCTTGCTCGATCCGCTGGTAGAGGTGAGGCCGAGGGAGGGCTACAGGCACGATCTTCTGTCAGAGATCGCCCGTTGTGTACGAGAGGGCGACAGGGTCTTGGTGACCACGCTGACAAAGGTGTCTGCTGAGGAGCTGTGCGAGTTCCTCGAGGATCAAGGGGTGCGTGCGAAGTACATGCACTCGGATATCAAGGCAGAGGATCGAGTTGAGATCATCAATGGGCTGAGGGCCGGCGAGTTCGATGTGCTAGTGGGTATCAGCCTGCTGAGAGAGGGGCTCGATATTCCTGAGGCCTCTCTGGTCGCTATCGTTGATGCGGACCAGGCGGGCTTCCTTCGGTCGAGCCAGGCCCTCATTCAGATGATTGGACGAGCCGCAAGAAACTCGCGCGGTAAGGCGATCATGTATGCCGATACGATCACTAGTGCGATGCGGCAGGCCATTTCTGAGACTGATGACAGGCGACAGCATCAGATCGCGTTCAATGAGGAGTTCGGCATCACCCCGTCAACGTCTCGCGGAATGTTGGGATCAACAGAGGCTCGACCTGACCGGTCGCAAGCCCATTCAGCGGAGTTCTGCGCCAACCTAAAAGACCTCTGTGATCGAATTACATCAAAGGAGCGACAGCTTCTGGAGCTCTCTGATGCCGGGGACGAGGAGGAGATCGAGTTCGTCAGGCTGGAGCTAGACAAGCTATACCGCCAATTCATCTACATGTAACCACTCTTTCGAGTGGTGGGGCGTGGCTCCTACAGGAGCCCGCCTTTTGTGGTGTGGGGGTGGGGCGGGAGGGGTCTGTCACTGGCCTCTGGCGGCGGCTCGAAATCAGGCGCAGACTCAGTTGACGGAGTTAAAGACCCTCGCAGATTGCTAGCTTGCATACTATCGGGGAGTATAGTATCGTTCCCTCATGTGATACGGACAGGTGCGCAATGCCTCACAGCCCTCGGGAGAAAAAGCAGGCCCTTACCCGCGTACGTCGGATCAGCGGACAGGTGGCTGCATTGGAGCAGGCTCTGGAGAGCGGGGCGGAATGTGCTGCAGTACTTCAGCAGCTTGCTGCTGTGCGCGGGGCGGTCAATGGTTTGATGGCGACGGTTCTGGAGAGCTATCTGCGTGAAGAGTTCCCGCATAGCGACACCCACACCGACTCTCAAAGGAAGTCGATTGACGAGACCATCTCTATTGTCCGCTCCTATCTCCGTTAGTCAGTTCGCGACATTGCTTGATGGCGCTAGTACTAAGTAGAGGAGGCAATCTATGGGTGTCCGAACTACTTCATTTCCAAGTAGAACCCGCCATTCCTAACCCCTTCGTGGGTTAGGGCGTCACGACTAGGACGTTGAGGCCTTTCCAGGAGGCTCCAAGGCATGCTGGATGATGTCAGTCGAGTTGCGCCTGTCTGTATTTCTTGGAGCGGGCAATCTCTGTCGGCATCGTTGCCTTCGGCATCTGACTGAGTCATGGGAGGCCCTTTGAAGTGAGCTTCCAGCCTCGTTGCGACTCCCATGCGGTCCGCGCCTGGCTGGAAGGTGGGAGAGCAAGGGCCTGCGATCTATGCGGTGCTGTCCTCCCAGCTTGTTGTGGTTCCCACTACCGCCCTACACCAGAGCCGGCTCCACCACACGACCTTTCGCTGAGCTATCGCACAAGCAAGTGATAGACCTCCCGTGAGCGGTGTTTAGAAGATCATCCATTCTTGAGGCTATGTATGAATGACCCATCCGGCCTGAGCCAAGCTGCAGGCACGCCAGCAGAAGGCTACGTATATGGGATGCCGGCGCACGCGGACCGCCGCGCCGCCGTTGAGGAAGTCCATGCGCGACCGCACCTTCTCACCCAGTCTCCGCGAAGCCTTCTCCAGCTCTCCTTCATGACAGAAGGGGACATGAGTCGAGATCGTGCCGCGATCGACGATCTTTCAGGTCGTATGGGGGCTGCAGTCGAGGATCACACCACACCTCATCACGCGCTTACGTGGAATGAGGGTGATCTGCACTGCGAGAAGCACACTGAGTTCTCTTCCTACCTCTGGAGCGCACCACTGAGCTCAGAAACAGGTGAGCCTTGTGGGGACAACCCGTTTAGACAGGGATTCAAGCCGCCAGGACCCGTGATCTCGGCTGTTAGCGTCAGGCTTTTGCCTTGGACCGCGGAGGCGGAGAAGGAAATAGATTGCTTTGATCCCGTCAGCCGCTGCTACTCGCTGGTTGAGAACGGTGCCGCGGCCATTGTGACCGACTTCCGTCAAGACGAGGAAGGGCTAACCCACATGCTCATCCTTGATCGCGACCTGACTCCGGCGCGGGCAGGAGCGCTGGCGCAACGACTGCTCGAGGTCGAGACATACCGAACGCTTGCCCTCCTAGCGCTACCGCTGACTCGTTCCATGACGTCGAATCTTCGTCGCATGGAGGCGCGTCTGGCTGCAATTACTGAAGAGATGCGCAGGGCCTCCGGCGGACGTCGTGACAGTGACGTGCTCCTCTCGGATTTGACCAGCCTGGCTGCAGAGTTGGAGGCGGACGCCGCGGCAAATCTCTATAGGTTTGGTGCAAGTCGGGCTTACTACGAAATTGTTGAAGAGCGACTGGATGCGTTGGCGGAGGATCAAGTTGCCGGCTATAGCACCTGGGCGGACTTCTTGTATCGAAGGATTGCACCGGCCATGCGAACTTGCCAGTCAGTGAAGGAGCGACAGGGGAAGCTCTCAGACAAGTTGACGCGCTCGATCTCGCTCCTCCGGTCGTGGATTGATGTTGAGCTCGAGCGGCAGAACCGCGACCTACTGGCGTCCATGAATGAACGGGCGAAGGTTCAGCTGCGCCTGCAGCAGACGGTGGAAGGTTTGTCGGTGGCCGCCATCTCGTACTACGTCGTGAGTCTTCTCGCATACCTGCTCAAGGGTTTGCCTGGGACGCATGACATCGCAGCAACCGTCACTGCGATCTTGGTTCCCGCTGTATTGCTGCTGATTTGGTGGATTGTCCGAAGGATCAGGCATGCACACGGTGACTCGGCAGTCGAGGACAAGGCCTAAAGCCTCGCTTAAGGCCACATTCGATTCGCGATAGATGGCCTATCAAATTCAACTCAGAGGAAAGAACAATGGAACGCATTGAGCGTCACGCAAGCTTCGGTGGATGGCAGGACGTCTACCAGCATGAATCATCCAGCCTTGGTTGCACCATGAAGTTTGGAGTCTATCTCCCTCCGCAGGCGTCCAGCGGCCCGGTACCTGTTCTCTACTGGCTCTCTGGCCTGACGTGCACAGAGCAGAACTTCATCACCAAGTCTGCAGTGCAGCAGCTCGCTGCTGAGCATGGCATTGCCATCGTTGCTCCGGATACAAGTCCGCGCGGAGAGTCCGTCGCGGATGATCCAGCTTACGATCTCGGCCAAGGTGCGGGGTTCTACGTCAATGCCACCGAGGCACCGTGGTCCGACCACTACCGCATGTATGACTACGTTGTAAGTGAGCTGCCTGCTCTCGTTGAGAAGAACTTCCCTGTTAGCCAGGCTCGCTCAATTAGCGGCCACTCAATGGGCGGCCACGGTGCCTTGGTCATCGCTTTGCGAAATCCAGGTCGCTATCGCAGCGTATCCGCCTTCTCTCCGATCGTGGCACCCACCCAGGCTCCTTGGGGCCAGAAGGCGTTTTCGGCCTACTTGGGGGGAGATCAGGAGCAGTGGCGGCAGTATGACGCCGTGGAGCTGATTGCAGATGCAAAGGAGCGCCTGCCCCTGCTCGTGGATCAAGGGCTCAGCGATGATTTCTTGCAGAATCAGCTCCGCCCCGAACTGCTTCAAGATGCATGCGCCAAGGTGAATCATCCGCTTTCGCTGAACCTTCGCGATGGTTACGACCATAGCTACTACTTCATCTCCAGCTTCATTGCCGATCATCTCAAGCACCACGCATCGGCGCTGAACACCTAACCAAGGAGTGCTGCCGTGATCAAGACCTCCAGAAATCGTCATCAAGTTGTGATCGTTGGGGCGGGCTTCGGCGGACTGGAGGCCGCCACGCACCTTGAAGGAGTGGATGTCGATGTAACAATCATTGACCGGCGGAACTATCACTTGTTCCAGCCGCTGCTCTACCAGGTGGCTGGTGCGTCACTGTCACCGTCGGAGATCGCATGGCCGATCCGCTATCTGTTCCGTGACCGCCCGGAGGTCAGAACCCTCATGGCGGAGGTCGAGGGTGTGGATAAAGCTGCCCGCCAAGTGATCCTTCAGGACGGCACTCGATACCCTTACGACACCCTTGTGCTCGCTACGGGAGCAACACATGCCTACTTTGGGCATGACGAATGGTCGAAGTACGCTCCAGGCCTGAAGAGCCTGGAGGATGCAACAACCATTCGAGGCAGGATCTTGAGCGCGTTCGAGCAAGCGGAGCTCTGCAATGATCCCGAGGTTCGAGAGGCCCTTCAAACCTTTGTGATCATTGGTGGTGGGCCTACAGGTGTCGAGCTTGCCGGAACCATCGCGGAGCTGGCGCGTGGCACGCTGCAGGATGACTTTCGGTCAGTTGATCCCAGCAAAACCCGGGTATTTCTCATTGAGGCGGGTCCGCGGCTGCTCCCCGTCTTTCCTGAAAAGCTCTCCGAGTACACGAGGCGCGCCCTCGAGAAGCTTGGGGTATCCGTTTTGTTGGGGGCCCCTGTCACCGAGTGCGCCTCTGATGGGGTGATGCTCAATGGCAAGAAGCTGGCGGCATCCACAATCGTCTGGGCAGCGGGAGTTCAGGCGTCTCCAGCCGCACGTTGGCTCGACACCGAATCAGATCGGGCGGGGCGCGCAATCGTCGGCCCTGATCTAACGGTGCCTGGTTCCCCCAACATTTTCGTGATCGGGGACACTGCTTCATCAGCCACTGCGGACGGAAAGACCGTTCCTGGAATCGCGCCGGCGGCCAAGCAGCAAGGCAAGTACGTCGCGGGCCAGATTGAAGGGCTGATAACAGGGGCGCGGAGGACCGCTGCATTCAAGTACCGGCACCAGGGCAACCTCGCCACGATTGGACGCAGCCTTGCAGTAATCGATATGGGGAAGCTAAAGCTGAGCGGAGGAATCGCATGGTGGATCTGGAAGCTCGCTCACATCTACTTCCTTATCGGAGTGCGAAATCGCCTGAGCGTCGCAATGAGCTGGGTATGGAATCACAGCGTTGGATACAGAGGGGCTCGCATCATCCTCCGTGAAAAAGCAAGCAATGCCACAAGCGGCTCATTGGATGGGAAGCTGAAATAGGGGCCAAGACGCTCTGAATGCACACTCGCAACTGACTTCCCGAAGGAGAACACCTTGGCAGATCTATTCACAGCGAAACCAAGGGCACCACTGGCCGAACTGCTACGACCGAAGTCTCTCGACGAGTTCGTTGGGCAGCAACACCTGCTGGGGCCGGGGAAGCCTTTGCGTCTTGCCTTTGAAGCAAGAAGTCTGCACTCCTTCATCATGTGGGGGCCCCCGGGCGTCGGTAAGACCACCCTGGGGCGCCTCGCAGCGATGGTGACTGACAGTCACTTCATTGCGATCTCCGCCGTACTCGCCGGGGTAAAGGACATCAGGCAGGCCATTGATGATGCGCGGGCCGAACTCGACGTCCGCGGTCGCTCCACGGTACTTTTCGTCGACGAAATTCACCGGTTCAACAAGGCCCAGCAGGATGCGCTGCTACCTCACGTTGAATCAGGGCTACTCACGCTGGTGGGCGGCACCACAGAGCATCCAGGACTGGCCGTTAACTCGGCGCTGCTTTCGCGCGCGCAGGTGTACACACTTGAGCCTCTGTCTGACGCAGATCTTGAGAAGCTCTACGAACGCGCCAGACCTCACTTGCGAGGCGTTGACCTCTCCGATCCCGCATTGCAGCTGCTGAAGGGCTTCGCTGATGGTGATGGCCGCAGATTCCTGAATCTTCTCGAGCAGGTCTCAACTGCGGCCTCTGAGAAGCGGGTGGAAGAGGTGGATCTTGAGTTTGCCAAGCGCTCCACCAGCCCGTCACTGCGTCGATTCGATAAGGGCGGGGACGAGTTCTATTGGCAGCTCTCCGCGTTTCACAAATCACTGCGTGGCTCTGATCCCGACGCCTCCCTCTACTGGCTAGCGCGCATTCTGGATGGGGGCGGGGACGTGAGCCAGGTCACACGTCGAATGATTGTTATGGCAAGCGAAGATATCGGAAATGCTGATCCGGGCGCTCTGCACTTGGCCATCCACGCTGCGCAGGCGTATGAGCGACTTGGCTCTCCTGAAGGTGAAATTGTCTTGGCCCAGGCTGCGACCTATCTGGCGCTCTCCCCCAAGTCGAATGCGTCCTATGCGGCTTGGGATCTAGCAAGGGCCTTCGTCAAGGAGCACGGATCATTACCAGTTCCCATGCATCTTCGGAATGCTCCAGCGAAGCTTATGAGGCAGATGGGGTATCGACAAGCATATCGCTACGCGCATCATGAGCCAGACGGCTACGCAGCTGGACAGACGTACCTGCCGGAGGGTGTGGAGAGGCCGAACTGGTATCGGCCCACTGATCGGGGAGCTGAGCGCGCCTTGGCTGAGAGACAGGCATGGCAGCGAGCCTTGGATGAAGAGGCATCGCAAACCGAAGCCGATCCCTCTTCGGGCCAGTGATCCAGCTGAACTTAACGTCTACAACCTACAGAGACATGCACATGCCAAACGCCACATTCGGTGAAGCTTCCTGCAGTGTCGCAGCAAGCGGCCTTGTAGAGGTGCGCGGTGCGCGTGAGAACAACCTTAGAGACGTTGATGTCTCAATTCCTCGCAACGCACTGGTCGTCTTTTCCGGTGTATCCGGTTCCGGGAAGTCATCTCTTGCATTCGGGACAATCTATGCGGAAGCTCAAAGGAGGTACTTTGAGTCCGTTGCTCCCTATGCTCGACGCCTAATCGATCAGGCAGGCGTCCCTGATGTTGACTCCATCGATGGACTCCCGCCGGCAGTAGCGCTGCAGCAGCAGCGTGGTGCCAGCAATGCGCGATCTTCGGTGGGTAGCGTCACCACGCTATCCAGCCTCATTCGTATGATGTATTCCCGCGCGGGAGCATATCCGGCTGATCAGCCTATGCTTTATGCCGAGGACTTCTCACCCAATACTCCCCAGGGCGCATGCGCGACCTGCCATGGCCTTGGCCATGTGTACGAGGTGACAGAGGCCCTCATGGTGCCGGATCCAAAGCTGAGCATCCGTGAGCGTGCCATTGCTTCGTGGCCACCTGCATGGCACGGGCAGAACCTTCGCGACATTCTGGTGACGCTGGGCTACGACATTGATAGGCCTTGGAAGGACCTTCCCAAGAAAGACCGCGATTGGATTCTGTTTACCGAGGAGTCGCCCACTGTGCCGGTCTATGCTGGGTTCACGCCGGCGGAGACGCGTGCGGCCCTGAAGCGTAAAACTGAGCCGAGCTACATGGGAACCTTCACTGGCGCCCGTAGGTATGTCCTGCACACGTTTGCTAACACGCAAAGTGCCCTGATGAGGCGCCGCGTATCGCGATACATGGAGGGTAAGCTTTGTCCCACCTGCCATGGCAAGCGCCTTAAGGCAGAGTCGCTGTCAGTGACATTTGCGGGTGTGGACATTGGTCAATTCATGCAGATGCCTCTTGACCAACTGGCTTCCCTGCTCGAGCCCATTTCTCAAGGAGACTTCAGTGCTCATGCTGGCGGGGGCAAGGCGAACAAGGAAGCCACCCGTCGTGATCGCGCCGATAGGGCGGCCAGTGGGCGGGCGGTCCACGCGGTGTCTCCTGACGTCCGCCGCACCTCAGCGCTGTCGGAGGAGAAGCGCCTGGCCGCGCAGCGCCTCGCTAGTGGAGTGATGAGCCGAATCAGTCAGTTGCGTGGCCTTGGGCTTGGCTATCTAACTTTGGATCGCGCTACGCCGACATTGTCCGCTGGCGAGCTGCAGCGATTGAGACTCGCCACGCAGTTGAGCTCGCTGCTCTTTGGCGTGGTGTACGTGTTGGACGAGCCGTCGGCAGGTCTTCATCCCTCCGACAGCCAGGCTCTCTATGACGCCTTGGACCGCCTCCGCGACGGTGGTAATTCCGTATTTGTTGTGGAGCACGATCTGGAGCTGATGCGCCGTGCCCAGTGGTTGGTGGATGTTGGGCCTGAGGCGGGAGAGCGGGGCGGCAAAGTGCTCTACAGCGGAGAGCCGGATGGTCTTCGTGACATCGACGAGTCACGTACCGCGTTGTACCTCTTTGACAAGGTCCCGCCCCCTAGTGGCCAAGAGCGTCAAGCGAGTGGTTGGCTGGAACTTCAGGGCATCCAGCGTCACAACCTGAAGCGCATTGATGCGAAGATACCTCTGGGCATCCTCACCGCGGTGACCGGGATTTCGGGATCGGGCAAGTCCAGCCTCGTCGCCCAAGCGTTGCCGGAGCTGATGATGCTTCAACTTGGACACGAGCCTGAAGACGACGCGGTGGAAACGGGGGCAGCAGACGGGCCAACCGTCATCGAGACGACAGGGGGACACCTCGGCGGAGATGTCGATGCTATTCAGCGTCTCGTCCAGGTTGATCAGAAGCCAATCGGACGGACGCCGCGATCGAATCTCGCGACTTACACCGGCCTTTTCGATCATGTTCGAAAGCTGTTTGCCGCAACACCAGATGCGCGGCGTCGACGTTACGACGCAGGTCGATTCTCCTTCAACGTGGCCAAGGGACGTTGTGAGACGTGCGAAGGGGAGGGGTTCGTGAGCGTCGAGCTGCTGTTTATGCCTAGCGTCTATGCACCGTGCCCAACGTGCCACGGTGCGCGATACAACGAAGCTACGCTGAAGGTGCTTTGGAACGGTAAGAACATTGCAGACGTTCTGCGGATGACTGTCGAGGATGCACGTGAATTCTTTGGCGATGAGGACGCGATCGCTCGCCCACTTCAGTTGCTGAAGGAGATTGGCCTTGGATACCTTCGACTGGGCCAGCCGGCTACCGAGCTATCGGGTGGTGAAGCGCAGCGCATCAAGCTGGCCACAGAGCTTCAACGAAGCCAGCGCGGGCGGACACTGTATGTCCTGGATGAACCCACTACGGGCCTCCATGCCTCGGACGCGGATAGGCTGCTTGTGCAGCTCCAGCGGCTCGTTGATGCCGGCAATACGGTGGTCATGATTGAGCACGACATGCGTGCCGTTGCTCAGGCGGATTGGGTAATCGACGTGGGTCCAGGTGCCGGTGATGCGGGCGGGCAGATCGTGGCGGCAGGAACTCCAAAACAGGTCGCTCGCGTGAAGAGAAGCCGTACCGCCCCCTTCTTGGCTGAGGAACTCGCCCGCGCGGGTTGACCCGACGCTCTTTTGGCCACCATGAGCGTCCCTGGCGCTCATGGCGGCCAGATCCCGTATCAGAGAGCGGCCAAGCGACTCGGCATTAGCGCTTCCCTGCTTTGGATGGCGTTAGGGCCGAGGTGGGGGAGGGCGCCATCTGCGTAAGGCTTGGTAGTGCTCCGACGGCGGAATGGAGTGCATCGAAAACTACTCTGACGCGAGGTGAGACTGGGCCGCGTTGAGGCCGATAGACGTACAAGCCCCACGGCGCAGGATCGAATTCTTCCATCACACGCTGCAGAACACCTGACTGAATGAGTGGGGCAGCCATGTAATCAGCAAGTTGGGCAAACCCCAAGCCCGCAATGACCCCTGCCATCTCCATGTCGGCATTGTCTGCAATGAAGACCGGTGCTGTCGGCGCCACCTGTACGCCTCCAGCCAGGTACCAGGGCCAGGGCCTGCCTGTATTGATGTCCACCGATGCAACCAGTGGAAACCGCGAGAGCTCGCTAGTCTCCGCTGGTGCTCCGATTCTCTCTACAAGTGCGGGGGAGCCAACGATGTGCAGTCGCATCTCTCCTGCCTTCTTCGCAATGAATCTGCTATCACGCATGAAGCCGACGCGGATTCCGACATCGATCCCTTCATCGACAGCGTCTGCAACCCGATCGCTTAAGCGAACGTCCAAGACAATTCCCGGGTGACTTTGGGTCACTGTATCCAAGGCGGCAAGAACTGCCCTGGAGCCCATGCTGTGAGGGGCACTAATTCGGACTGTGCCCACAATCTGTGAGGCCGTCGCCTTGGTTCGCGGGCGCCACAGCTTGTCTAAGCCCTCAAGCGCCGGCCGCAGCTGATGTAAGAGATCCTCCCCAAAGGCCGTGATGCGAACCTGGCGTGTGCTTCGGTGGAACAACAGCTCCCCGTAATGACTTTCAAGGGCCTGTATCGCTCGGGTGATGGCCTGAGGAGAGCTTCCCAGTCGAACAGCGGCCTCACGAAAGCTCGGCGCCTCAGCCGCGGCCCTAAACGTCTTTAGAAGATCCAGCTCGCTGTTCATCTCAAGGCCCCCATGGTCGTTGGGCTCATATTATTCCATTTCAGGGAATTATGAAATCCTATCAATTCCATATACAACAATTCTTCAGGTCTCCAGAATTCCTCCACACCCTCACCTGACCGGAGAACCTGATGAGCAAGTTCAACTACATCGAAGAGTACTACCAGGCATTCAACCGCGGTGATCGCGACGCGATGCTCTCGATGCTCACTGATGACGTTGTGCACGATCTAAATCAGGGGAGTCGCGAAGTAGGGATCGACGCATTCCGCGCGTTCCTGAGCCGCATGGATTCCTGCTACAGCGAGCAGCTTCACGACATCGTGGTGATGTACAGCAGCGATGGTGCGCGTGCCGGCGCGGAGTACGTGGTGCACGGACTCTACCACCACACGGACGAAGGTCTCCCTGCAGCGGCAGGGCAGATCTATGTTCTTCCCGGTGGCGCGTTCTTTGACATCCGTGATGGAAAGATTGCGCGCGTCACCAACTACTACAACCTGGAGGACTGGATTTCCCAGGTCCACAAGGCGCCCTGAAATGGCTACCAACGTGCGAGTAGAGGTACTGGTCGGCACCGAAATCGAGGACTGGCTCGATCGCGTCGCTCAGTTGCGGATCGAGATATTCAGTAGCTATCCCTACCTGTACGAAGGAGACATGGACTATGAGCGTCACTACCTCCGCAATTATGCGACGTCTGACGGGGGCATCGTTGTCCTGGCCAGGGATGGAAGGGACGTTGTAGGTGCATCGACTGGCCTTCCTTTGTTGAGCGCCGATGCCGCTTTCATTCGTCCCTTCCAGGAGCACGGTCCCCGGCCAGAAGAAGTCTTCTACTGCGGGGAGTCCGTACTGAGGCCGGAGTACAGAGGAGCTGGCTTGGGCCACGTCTTCTTTGATCGAAGAGAGGAGCAAGCCCGACGAAAGGGCTTCAAGTGGTCTTCTTTCGCGTCGGTGGTTCGGTCGGAGACTGATCCGCTTAGGCCACCTGGATATCGAAGCAATGAAGGCTTCTGGACTCGCCGTGGGTATGCACAACAGAGCGCGATGAAGGTCGCTCTTCCTTGGCGGCAGCATGGGGCCACGCACGAAACCGAGCAGACACTTTCACTTTGGCTCCGTTCCTTGGAGGACGTTACATGAAGATTGCAGCAGCTAAGTACGTGATCGGTCGTCCGAAGACCTTTGCCGAGTTCGCTGCGCGCCAGCGCCGAATTCTGAATGACGCACGGGAACAAGGAGTTGAGCTTGCAGTACTTCCGGAATACCTGTCGCTGGAACTGGGTTCGACTCTTCCAGAAGCTCTTCAGCTTAGCCTGAGGTCCACCCTGGAGTCGCTCCAGATCTATCAGAGCGCATGGTGTGAGCTCTATAGCACCTTGGCTGTCGAACTGGGAATGACCATCCAGGCAGGAACGTTCCTCACCGCAACATCCCATGGGATGTATCGCAACCGTGCCTGGTGGTTCACAGCTGATGGTCGCAGCGGATGGCAGGACAAGCTTCAGCTTACTGGCTTCGAGAAGCAGGCAGTTGTCATCGAGCCTGGCGATCGCATCGCGGCGTTTGAGCAGGACGGAAAGCGTGTCGGGATTGCGGTTTGCTATGACAGCGAATTTCCGCTTCCTGTTCGCCTCCAGCAGGAGGCAGGGGTGCGCTTGCTGTTGGTGCCAAGTTGCACCGACACCGACGCCGGTGCCACCCGTGTCGATGTTGGGTGCCGAGCGCGAGCGCTTGAGAATCGGATGTTCGTGGCAAAGGCGGTCACCGCTGGCGTCGCCGACTGGAGTGAAGCGCTTGATGTCAACACCGGTGAGGCAATGATCCTCTCACCGATGGACCATGGCTTCCCCAGTGACGGCGTGCTCGCAGCGACCTCCGACGATCAGGAGTGGGCGATTGCTGACATTGACTTCGCAGCGCTCGAAGCAAGCCGTGCACGAGCGCAGGTAGCCGTCGACAAGGATTGGGATGGTCAGCTCCGCTTCCATTCCGTTGAGGTCCTGAACTAACCAACGTCTAGATGCCTGGGCCATGAAGTGCTCGTGGGCGTCGCTGGCAACTCAAATACCTGGGGAATCAAAATGCATCGTATTGTCATTGTTGGTGGTGGGGCCGGAGGGCTGGAGCTGGCTACGCAGCTGGGCCGGAAGCTCGGGCGCTCAGGGCGAGCAAAAGTCACTCTTGTCGATGCTCGGATGACGCATCTGTGGAAGCCACTTCTTCACGAGGTTGCCTCAGGCGCGTTGGATGCCGCAGAAAGTGAGCTCAACTATCTCGCCCAGGCTAGCTGGAATCACTTCCAGTTTCAGTTGGGGCGGATGACGGGTTTGGATCAGAAGTCCAGAAAGATCGAGCTTGCCCCACTGTACGATGAGGAGGGCAACGTTATTGCGCCCCGTCGCTCGATCTCCTACGACACCCTGGTGATCAGCGTGGGTAGCGGAACGAACGACTTTGGAACTCCCGGTGCAGCGGATCATTGCCTGTTCCTGGACGATCCCGATGCCGCCATTGCTTTCCAGAAGCGGCTGCTGAGCGAGTACATGGGCGCGCAAGCGCGCGGCAAGTCAGAAACACTGGAGGTTGCGATCGTCGGCGCCGGCGCCACCGGTGTCGAGCTGGCGGCCGAGCTGCGTGATGCTGCAAGGCAATTTAGCGCTTATGGGCTGGACAAGATCTCTCCCGAGAATCTGAAAATCACGCTTATCGAGGCTGGTCCGCGAGTGCTGCCAGCTCTGCCAGAGCGCGTGAGCCTGCCGGTCGCCGAGCGACTTGTACATGAAGGCGTTCGTGTCATGTGTGGCTCGGCTGTGACCCTAGTGGATGAAGAGGGCCTGCAACTCGCCAATGGCATCAAGGTTGCTGCGAGGCTGAAGGTATGGGCGGCGGGCATCCGTGCTCCCGTCTTCCTTGCATCCCTCGGGAACCTAAAGACCAATCGCATCAACCAGCTCGAGGTATCTGAAACGCTGCAGACAACGCAGGATCCGAACATCTTCGCATTCGGGGATTGTGCAGCCTGCCCGAATGGACACAGCGGTACAAACGTTCCCCCCAGGGCACAGGCCGCTCATCAGCAGGCTCACTTCCTTGCGCAGGCGATTACCCGCCGTATCGAGGGACGCCCGCTGCCCAGCTTCACCTATCGAGACTATGGATCGCTGGTGTCCCTGTCGAGGGAGGGCGCCGTTGGCACGCTGATGGGTAACCTCATGGGGTCATTCAAGGTCGAGGGCTGGCTGGCCAGGATGTTCTACATCTCACTGTATCGCATGCACCAGAGGAGCCTGTTCGGTACACGCCGGGTGGTTGCGCGCATGCTGGCAGACGCATTGGGACGGAGTACGGAGCCTCGCCTCAAGTTGCATTGATGCGGGCGAGCTGAGGGGCGGAGCTGCGAGTCAACAATTCCAACGCAAGGAATTATGAAATCCAATCTGTTCCATATACAGCAATCCATCGAAGTCCAATACTTGGTCCCAACAGCTCGCCAAGAAGAATGCTGTAGGCGCATTCGACCTGATTGAAACGCGTTCTAGAGCCGGCGCCAGGGGCGGCGCGCCCGATGTACCACTGATCAAGCTCGCCCCAAAGACCGTTGTCGCACTTATCTCGTTACACCCAAGGAGAACTCACATGAAATCCCGTGCAGCCGTTGCATTCGGTCCCGGTCAACCGCTCGAGATCGTCGAAATCGATGTTGCTCCGCCGAAGAAGGGCGAAGTACTGGTGAAGATCACCAGCACTGGTGTCTGCCATACCGACGCATTCACCCTGTCGGGCAATGACCCTGAAGGCCTGTTCCCGGTGGTGCTGGGCCATGAAGGCGCCGGCATCGTTGTCGAAGTGGGCGAGGGCGTGACCAGTGTGAAGCCCGGCGATCACGTCATCCCGCTGTACACCGCAGAATGCGGTGAGTGTCTGTTCTGCAAGAGCGGCAAGACCAACCTGTGCGTTGCCGTACGCGCCACCCAGGGTAAGGGTGTGATGCCTGATGGCACCAGCCGCTTCAGCTACAACGGCCAGCCGCTGTATCACTACATGGGCTGCTCGACCTTCAGCGAGTACACCGTCGTGGCCGAAGTCTCTCTGGCCAAGATCAATCCGGAAGCGAATCCGGAGCACGTCTGCCTGCTCGGTTGCGGTGTCACCACTGGCATTGGTGCGGTGCACAACACGGCCAAGGTGCAGGAAGGTGACAGCGTGGCCGTGTTCGGCCTCGGTGGCATCGGCCTGGCGGTGATCCAGGGTGCTCGTCAGGCGAAGGCTGGTCGCATCATCGCAGTGGACACCAACCCGTCCAAGTTCGAGTTGGCCAAGCAGTTCGGCGCAACCGAATTCGTGAACCCGAAGGATTACGACCGTCCGGTTCAAGAAGTCATCGTTGAGATGACCGGCTGGGGCGTCGATCACAGCTTCGAGTGCATCGGCAACGTCAATGTGATGCGTTCGGCGCTGGAGTGTGCACACCGCGGCTGGGGCCAGAGCGTTGTCATCGGTGTGGCCGGTGCTGGTCAGGAGATCTCCACCCGTCCGTTCCAGCTCGTGACCGGTCGTCGCTGGATTGGCAGCGCCTTCGGTGGTGTGAAGGGCCGTAGCCAGCTGCCTGGCATGGTCGAAGACGCCATGCGGGGTGAGATCGATCTGGCTCCGTTCGTGACCCATACGATGGGCCTGGAAGCAATCAACGAAGCCTTCGAACTCATGCACGAAGGCAAGTCCATTCGTACTGTCATCAACTACTGATGCACCGCAGCACCGGGCAACCGGTGCTGCACTTCCAACAATAGGAGTTTAAGTCCATGCAACACCAAACTATCCATCCCTCGGTCGATTCCGGCGTCGTTGCCGGAACCGCCGGCTTCAAGGGCGGCACGCTGAAGTGCCTGTGCTCTGACAAGCCGGTTGAGATCTCCGTCGCAAGCAATGTGGCCCACAACCATGCCTGTGGTTGCACCAAGTGCTGGAAGCCGGAAGGCGCCATCTTCTCCGTGGTCGGTGTCGTTCCCCGCGATACCGTTTCGATCACGGCGAATGCCGACAAGCTGGCGATTGTCGATCCGGCTGCGACCATCCAGCGCCACGCGTGCAAGGACTGCGGTGTCCACATGTTTGGCCGCATCGAGAACAAGTCCCATGCCTTCTACGGCCTGGACTTCATTCACGTTGAACTGTCCGAACAGAAGGGCTGGGAAGAACCGCGCTTCGCCGCATTCGTGTCTTCGATCATCGAAGGCGGCGGCGCAAGGCCGGAACAGATGGACGGCGTCCGTAGCCGCCTGAAGGCTCTGTCCCTGGAGCCGTACGACGTGTTGAACCCGCCGCTCATGGATGCGCTGTCCGCGCATGCTGCACGACTCAGCGGCGTTCTCTCCTAAGCAGTGTAAATGCCGCCCCTTGCATGCAAGGGGCGGTACTTCCTGACAGTACGCCACCGGCGTATACATTTTCGCTCAGAGCCTGGAGTCTTCGACCATGTCCTTGCTTCCCCCCAACGCAATGCACGAGCGGACTCTGCAGGGCGTACAGAGCACCGGCAACGCACGGGCAATTACGAAGGCCGCGACTCTCACTGCGGTCATGATGTCCGTCGAAATTGCTGGAGGATGGGCCTTCAACTCGATGGCTCTTCTCGCAGATGGCTGGCACATGAGCTCTCACGTGCTGGTACTCCTGTTCGCACTTTCTATCGCTTGGTACGCTGAGCGGAATCAGAGCCGCCCAGAGCGCGCGGCTCGGGTGCTAGCGGTTGAGCTCATCGCGGCGAGCGTAAGCGCGATGATCATGCTTTGGATTGCCGCTTCGATGGCCTATGAATCGACGGAGCGTCTCCATGCGCCAGAGGCTGTTCAGTACTCAGAAGCGCTTGCCATCGCCGTTGCGGGTTTGATTACAAATATATTCTCAGCGCGGTGGCTACATTCTGCCTACCATCGCGAAGGTGCTGCGGTTGATCACTGCCACGTTCCGCATGAGCGCCATGCTGACGAGAAGGGGGCCGATGCGCGCAGGAGTCCCAATCTTCGTGCGGCCTATCTTCACGTCGCTACGGACACCGCTGTAACGGCACTCGCAATTACTGCACTTGTCGTGGGGATGATCTGGGACGTGACGTGGCTGGACTCAGTCACAGGCCTCATCGGAGCGTCGGTTGTCGCAGTCTGGGCCATTAGATTGCTTCGTAGCTCCATTTCGGCGTGGATAGGTCGGCGTAAGTAGCTAGTGCGGTGGTGCCTCCGTGCTCAGCACGGAGGCTAGCCCTGCGATTGGGAGCCTTCCACAAAACTCGCTGCGACCGGAGTCATTCCTGGACGCATCTGGCGAGCCCGCTGAGCGCATATGCCCCACCTCACATGATGCGGAGTTGCTGGCGGGGTGGCCATTCTCTCAGTCAGAGATCAACAAACTGACTGTGATTCTGAAACGTCCATCTTGAGCGGCTGACGTTGCTTCGCAGCGAGGTGACGTGCCCTTCAGTCTAGGTCAGTACCTGGGGCGCCGGCTGTTGCGGCACTAGGGGAGGGCCTGGACGATCTCTTGCTCAGGCGAACGTCTTGGCGAGCCCAAGAGCGCTAGATACTGCTGCAGGGATGCGCCGCCTTTGAAAGCAATTGGCGTGCGGCCGGCTGATGGCCTGGTGTATGGCTCAAACCCCTTCCTCCGGGTCTACTGCGACAGCGCATTAGATCTTCAATTGAACCTCACATTGAGTCAAATGGCAGCAAGCCCATGAAAAGACTGGCGCTTAGTCGGTTGTCTGTGATGGCGGCACTCGTGTTCCTGGCCGCTGCCCGAGCCCCGGTGGCCCAGGCGGCCGAACAATGTGGCCCGGACGCGATGCGCGATCACCCGCCGCAGATCAGCTTCCGCGTCGACAACGACCTGTTCGGTGGCCGCCACCAAGACCAGGGCTATACCAACGGCGCGCAGCTGACCCTGGTCTCGCCGAACCTGGTCGACTACACCGCCGACCCGTGCCTGCCGCGCATGGCGCGCTGGGTGAACCAGTACCTGGAAGGCCTGCACCCCGGCAGGTTCGAGCAGCAGAACATGATCTTCAGCATCGGCCAGGCCATCTTCACCCCCACCGACCCGACCCGCCGCGACCTGATCGAGGATGACCGGCCGTATGCCGGCGTGCTGCTGGCCAGCTTCGGCTTCAACGCACGCAGCGGCGACCGCCTGCAGACCACCCAGCTGGCCGTGGGCGTGGTCGGGCCCTGGGCCCAGGGCAGGCAGGTGCAGAACGCCGTGCACGACGCGCTAGGGGACGAGAAGTTCAAGGGTTGGGACAACCAGCTGCACAACGAGCCGGTGTTCATGCTGACCCACGAGCGCATGCGCCGCTGGCCGGCCGATGCCAGTGTCAATGCCGGCGGCTGGGGCTGGGATGCGATCAGTCACTATGGCGGTGCGATCGGCAACCTGGAAACCAAGGCCAACGCCGGTGGCGAAGTGCGCTTCGGCTGGAAGCTGCCCGACGACTTCGGCAGCACGCCGCTGCGCCCGGCCGGCGAGAACACCGCGCCGACCCGTGGTGGCCGCCTCAGCGGCTGGTCCTGGCACTTGTTTGCGACCACCGACGCGGCATGGGTAATCCGCGACATCACTCTGGACGGCAATACCTTCCGCAACAGCCACAGCGTGGACAAGCGCCACGTGGTCGCCCAAGGCGGCTACGGCATCGCGGTGATGCGCGGGCGCTGGAGATTCGCAATGGCGCGTTACCACAGCACCCGGGAGTTCTATGGCCAGCGCCAGTCGCCGGTGTTCGGAAGCTTCACTATTAGCCGCTCGCTATAGTAGGTGGCGACGATCGCGGGTGTTCGACCATGCAATGTCCTTGAGTGCAGTACCTCGCAGAGCGACTACAGAAGTAACGCGGGAGTGCATGATGGAGAGTACTGAATGATGCTAATCACCAAGCTCGTCGTAGTCATCGTCGCGCTTGCCGCTGGGATCAAGGTGATTGATTGCTGTGTCGTGTGGGCAGCGCGACGAAGGCTGGAGAAACTTCAGAAGCTAAAGGCGCCGGCCCCATCGAGATCTCCTTTACCCGATGCCCTGGTGGTCTACTACTCTCGCTCTGGGCACACCGCCTTAGCCTCTAGTTATCTGGCGAACCAGTTACACGCCGATCTGCGTGCTGTCGAAGCATTTGACTACTCATTGGGCTTGGCCGGGTGGGTGAATGCTATGGCTGATGGGGGTCTTGATGACGCGTGGATAAATCCCGCGTGGATGGATCTAGCTCCCTATGACGCTATCTATTTGGGAACACCCATCTGGCGTGGTTGCCCAGCGCCGCCGGCTTGGGAGTTTGTTAGGAGCAACATGTTCCCTGGGAAAAAGGTCGTACTAGTCACTACATCCAGAGGATCATGGAAGCAGTCAGCTATTGAGCTCCTTGGGCGAGAGATAGTTCGACGAGGTGCGCGATCATTCGAGCATCGGCCTTTGGCGCGCAAGCGTGCCTGGTTCAGAAGATCGGACCCAGATGATCTCAGAATTACGGATCTGATGTGACCGACCTACCATGAATGCCCCCGGCCAATGCTGCGTTTAGTCGGCACCCCTCGCCTTAGCTAGCGCTATGCCAATCGCCGCGTCGCCCCTTGCTGCACGCTCGTCAACGGCCTAGGGCCGTCCCGAGAGTTTCGTGAGGTGGTTTCATTCGCGATTGTCGAGCCGTCCGTTAGACAACGCATGCTGGAGAGCAATCGCAACCTGCGTCGCGGCGTAGACCCAATCGTTGTCTTCTTCGTACGGATCCACTTCCGAATCTTCTTTGCCACCATGGAAGAGGTTGTTGCGGACTTGCCGCATGGCTTCCACCAGCGCGACCGCATCCGATTCGGCATCCAATGGGCAGGGGCAAAAGCGGGCCACCAAGTTCCCGTTCTCTTCAATAATCATCTGCTTCATGGGGCGCTCATCGCGTTGACAGAGAAGGCGCGCACGCGCCGACTCAGGAACCTCTGACGCGAAATCGTCGCCCAACTTTCGGACGCGCTCTTGCACCTTGCGCCAAGCCACGTCGGACGTCGGTTGCCCCGTCCGGTCTTTCCGGAAGAAGTCCCCGTGCCGTCGGAGCTGGAATTCCAGTTTGCTCACGGTCTTGAGAAGGTCGTAGGCGAGATTGGCGCTTACCGGCATTTCAGCATTCTATGTGAGTAGTGTGAGGTCCGAATCGCAAACTGCCACAGCGAAGGCACAAGGACCACCAAGAAATGGCGCTACTTGAGAGCCGCCTAACACGCGGGAGGATGTCATCCTGTAGGCCGGGCGTCGCACCTCATCTAGATTCTTGACCTATAACCGCTTCGGGCTGGCAACGCAGGTCGGCAGTGACTTGGGACAACTTTGCCTAGACACCGCTAAGAATACTTGGATGGGGTTCGCGTGAAGGCCGCGCTTACGATTCGCCTCTCAGTAGTCGTCCATTGATTGCAGGTGAGTGCTGCGCTTCGACTTGGTGGCTGTCGAGTCTGGGTCGGGTTCATCTCCGTTCACCGTTACCCACTCGATGAGAGGGCCCAGGTCGGATTGGCGGCGGGCTTCCGCATACAGCTTGCTATAGGCGGCCATGGCGTATATCGGCGACAGCATGAGCTCCGCTGCCAAGGCGAAGACATCGGACTCGGGTGGCAGCGACACAGTGGTGAAGGCGCCGCTGTCGGCATCGGTGTGGCGCTCAGCCAGCGCATCCAGAAGACGCCGACGGAGTGCTTGCTGGAAGGGGCTATGGGTGGGATTAGGACACCTCAGGCCGTCTTCGACCGGAACCCAGGTGTCCAGTGACCAGGCGGGGGCGAGCACTTGCGGGGTTGCCGCGTCGTCAATCCCCTGTGCATTACCCTTCAGAGTGCCCATAGCCTGGTCAGAAAGCCGATTTCGCAACAACCAGCGGTCATCAACTGAACGCTGCCAGAGAGTCCATAGACTCCCACCGGACCGCCATTGGCCGATCTCCTCGAACAGTTCGGAGGCCAGTCCGCCTCGCGCCTCCAGCTTTGAGGCAAGGCTCCATGAGGCCGCCAGCGCGGGTGGGTTACGGAGCGGATGGGCCACGTTCGATAGGCCTAGCCATTGCGCGAGCACCGCAAAATCGGATAGACCCTCCCTGATTTCCTTAGGAACGGCTGCAACGCATTGTCCAACGGTATCGATGTGCTGCCCGCCCCGCTGGAAGGCAGCGAGGGCCGCGTACAAGGCCCACATCGGGCTGGCCATTGCTTGCTCGGTTGATGGCACCGCCACCTCCCGGCCGACTGTAAGCTGCGCTCGCGCCGCCTCCGTCGCAAGCCCGATCGGATCGAACAGCAGTGACGCACTTCCCATCCGGACCAGATGGATGGAGGCAGTCGCCAAGTCGAGCATTCGTGCGCCCTGAGTGTCCACCATCGGAGGGGTTGGCGGAGCTGAGGTACAGTCAAGGTAGATCTCGGTACGCCACCCCTTAATCACCGGGACGACCAGTCCGTCTTCATTCGACTCGTCCCAAGGGCTGGCCGTTCGCAGTGCGAGGCTGCCAGCTGTTGCTGCTAATTTGAGGTAGGCGTAGCCGAGCCTGTCGTCCGTACCACTGTGGATGAGGCGCTCCTCCAAGGTTGCCCCTACAAGGGAACTGAGGTGCCACTGCCGCCACGGTGGCGCGGGGTTTAGAGAGCCGTCGGGACTGAAACTGGAGTCGCGCGCGAAGACAAAGACCTCACCGATTTCGCTGAGATCGCGGCTTGGCTCCGTCGGAATCATCGAGTATTCAGCGGCATGAAGGGACTGATTTTGGTGCGTGGTTGACGTGCCGATGACGGGCGCAGCCGCGGAAAATTCGGGCCCGGGCAACCGCTGGTCGAGGGGCGCATCCGCAACAACGAACAGCGATTGCGCCGATTCGGCCCCGACGTGCACCAGGGCTTTGTAGAGTCCCGGAGCTAAGGACAGCGAGACCACTCCCGTACCGATGCTGACACGAGCGTAGCTAGCATCGAGCACCGTGATCTGCGCGTTGGGATTGTCCGTCCTCAACACCACCGGCTGCGCTGCAACCTCGTCGGTTCGCAAAGCGGGCATGTCGATAGGTGCAGCAACGGGAGGGGTGTTGCCTGCAGCTGGCAGCACCGGGTAGGGAACCTCGAAGGCGACGTCGGGTAGATTCCCTGGTGTAACGACGAGATGCAGACCCGGGGTCAGCTCCACGATGGGATGCTCGAGCTGGCGAAGCTGGCTACTGCGTAGCTGCCCATTTGGCGTCATGTCGGTGGGCGGCGCGGGTGGGTAAGGTGAGATGTCAGGATCCGGTTGCCGGTCGATGGCCGCGAATTTAGCAATGATGCGGCTCAGGTCGACGGCAACCCGGCGTGGGAGCGCGGAAGCTGGCGCCGACGCCGGGCGCTGATATATTCGAATCCGCTTCGTTGCGGGAGTCAGTGGTGGCGTGTATCCGGTTTCCTGTTCGTAGCGATCGGCCCATAGCACCTGGAAGTAGTCCGCGACGGCGCGATCCGTCACCCATCCGTCGGCGTCAGGCGGTGCGCTGCGCAGCGCGTCCAGTAGGACGCTAGTGAACAGGCCGCGAGACTGCCCGGCCGGGCCAATGTTGCGCTCAAAGGACTGACGTCCCCGCGGCGCTCCATACGCCTGGAACAATCGGACGTGTGCCGTTCGTTGCCGGTCCGGCGGGGTCCAAGTCGGCTCGAGCACCTGGCTCGCCTTGAGTACGTCCTGGCAGCAGTCCGTTACCAGGATGATTTCATCAAAGAAACCCGCGTTGGCGATTTTCGACGCATAACGCAGGACGGCGATATGCGCCGTGTCGCCGTTTTGCGCGACGGCCGAGAATAGTGCCGGGTCGTGAATCGCCGAACCGGCTGTGAACCCGTGTCCGGCGAAGAACAGATACAAGCGCTGTCCAATGCGGTCATGCCATCCGTTCGGGGTGCGCAGCCATAGATTAAGCGCCTTCTTGAGCTCCTTCTCGGTCGGGTTTGCGTCGTCCGGGGTCGCTGCCACGCCATAATCCTGCGACCGTATGACTTGGATACGTCGGGTGTCCAGGTCGCCGTACTCCGGATCGAGGAGCCATTGCCGGAACTCTTCGCCATCGTTCTCAGGTCCATGGAGGTCACTCAGGCCGGGATAACGGTTAATTGTCAGCACGATCGCGTAGTGATCATCTCGCGGCATGTCCACATCTCTCCCTGTTGCGTACACAAGGGCACCTTTGGCGTGCTCTCGAAGATGTCACCATCCGCCGAGGAGGCTCTCAACGCTGAGCAGCGTATCTTCGTCGTCGTCGAAAGCTCCGTGATCAATGCTTGTGCTGTTCAAGCCTGCTGTCTGTCCTTGGGACTTGGACCAGATCGTACGGTTCGGTGCAGCTCCGAGCCACGCGCGGACTGCACCTATTTCGGGAAACTTGCTATCTGAGTAGATGTGGTGCCAAGCGAAGAAGCGTTCCATGCCCAGCAGCGGCATGTCCGGTTCGTCGACGAGCGTTCCGTCGGAATTTGGGCGCGATTCGAGGACACCCGACACCAGATAGAGGAGGGAGCTGGGATAGATGAAGCGCTTCCAGTCCTGCCCATTGGGAAATTTAGAGTCGTCTCCGACGACCTGATCGTCCCGTTCGAATTCATCGCGCATGCCAAACAAGCGGAAGTGACGGATGCGATCGCCATGTTGGGTGATCGTGGCGGCAAAGCGCTCGTAGGTGATGGCGGGCGCCAGGAACACGACGTCGAATGCAATCTCGGCCGGCAGAAGCTCTGATGCCTTGTCAAGCCAATTGGCGATGTAGACGGCGCCAGTGCTGTGGCCGACTAGAGTGATCCTCGATAGCAGCCCTTCAGAGGCATGGGCGGCACGCAGCCGCTCCAGCAGCGCAGTTCCGGCATACAGGTCGGAGCCGTCGCCGAACGCATCGAGTGAGTCCTGCTTCATGCGGTTCCACTGGAGTGCCTTGCCCCATTCATTGAGTCCACTGCCACCAAAATGAACACCACGCAACACTTCCTCTACGACCGTTGCATACAGGCCGTGATCGCGTTGATCCGCGTACCGACGCAGAACACCCTGCAGGATGCGCTTCACCAGAAGGGAAACTTTGAACCAGACGATCAACCCGCGGCCTCCCTCGACCCCGGCGACCTGCGTTGATACCGCCTGCGAGAACGGGGTATCTCGAACGCTCGCTCCGCCCCCGATGAATGCATCGCGTGCTTCGTCTAACGCGGTTGGCAGGGTTTGCATGGCGACCACAAACTCGCTGTCGGTTTGCAAGTCGGCTTCGATCTCGGCGTCGTCGATCAGCGCACTCGCCGCACGCGCACCTGAGGGCCCCACTACAGGTTTGAAATCACGGTAGGGCACGTGATTGCGACTGGGATCGCTCCAATATGTATCAACTGCCTGGCGGACCTTCCCTGCATCGACGTTGCCCGGCGTGATGGTCCGGGCGCCGTTGCTACCTCCCAAGCGGCGGAGCGCGTACTCTAGCGCCTTGCGCACCAGATTCTTGAATACCGGCTCATCCGGCAGCTCGCGCAGGTTGTTGCGGATCGTTTCAACGAAACCCGACTCCCACACGGAAAAAACCGGATAGGCCGATTGAGAAAAGCGCCCCTCAAGTCGCTGGGCAATACCGATACCCGCGGCCTTGTCGACCAGGCCCCCGTGAAAGTAAAGCAGCAAATGACCACGCCCGTCCTTACGAAGCGCCGTGACGATAGCGTCGATATCCTCTGGCTTCGTATCGGTTCCGGCACCGATACGGCCGTTGCGACTGTGGATTTGATGCAGACTGCCCATACCTGGCCCCCTGTGACCAGAATGATGCCAACCCAGAGTGCCATGAGTTTATGAAGTGGGCAATCAGTAATCGCCTAGGTAGGGATTGGTCACCTCAATGCCGAGTAAGCGAAGGGCTAGAGTTGAATGCCCCGGACCATGCCGCAGCTGGGGCGGTAGTTTGCATTTGGCGCTCGATCGATAGGGACACGAGGGCACGGCTCATCGACCTGATCATTGAGGTACAGACGGAGAATTGGCTTTGAATGCCAATGGCGTCCATCTGATACGGTTCCTATGTAGGGTAGCTACCCAGGCAGGGGTAGCGCGGTATCCGTGCCGGGCCTCAAGTTTGGCTACGATCATGCCATCCGCTAATTCAGCTCGCCAAATAGCCACGGTTGGATCGCGGTTGGATCGTCGACGCAGAGGTGAAATTCGTTCGGCGGCTCCTTCTCTGCATCGGTGGCGCAGCGCAGTTCATGTAGTCGGTATTGGAGTAGTGCGGCACGGGTTCTTAACCTGTAGGCTGCCTTACCTCCGAAATACTCGATACGCACCATATCCTTCTGATCTGGTGTCAGATGCGGATGGGGGACGATCGACAGCTCTACCTGTGTCTGCCAGGCGGCGTCCTGGCTAGGCTCGGCCCGCTCTGGCCGAGGATCAGCCAGCTGTTTCAAGCCGCTCAGCCGATTTATAGACAGGTCCAGGAAGCGTCCGGCTTCCGCCTCGTCCTCGGCGATGACAAATGCGCGAACATGCCAGCGCCTGCCTGCCTGCACCAGCGCATGAGGGAACAGTCGTTTGGTGCGAGGTGCTGGGTTGCGCATGGACCGGTGCTCGCCAACGAGCCCCTTGCCCTCTCTGCAGGCACGATTAAGCAGTGCGAAGTGGCGTCGTTCAACGCCGCCGAGGATAAGCTGGGAGCTCTCGATAAAGCCTGTAGCTTCCTGGGGGCGCTCAAACGCAAGGTACTCTTCGATCAGCCCTTCGGTTAGGAGGGGTCTGAAGCCAGACATCGCCACGTATCCGCGCACATGGCTTCGGTACTCAAGGCCGCCTCCATTGAGTTCAGCATATTGGGTTAGCAATCGACTTACCGTGGTGATATGCAGATCAAACACTTGGCGTACTCGCTCATTGGTGACTTGCCCCTCCCAGAGGAGCAGCGTTTCGATGGCTCGAAGTGTTTCCGGACTTTTGTTTGGATTGGGGCGGGGGCGGGGCATGGGGCTGGGCCGGGGTCAGATGACACGCAGCTTAGCATTGATGCTAAGTTAGCGTTTATGATATGTTAGCGTTTATGCTAATGTGAAGTAGATAGCCCAACTTCTGTGGAGTTGCACAGTGTCCAGCTCTCTGTTTGAGGTACTGCCATCGCAACTCTTTCGCCCATTGGCCTCGGCAAATCGGGAGAACTACTGGCGGCTGCTCTTGGGTCTGTACGAAGAATTCTTCGGGCCAGAGGCTGAGGTTCCCCCGGCGACCGGCTGGGAACGGCGGCAGTTGACGCAGTTCATCGAGAACTACCTCGAACACGATGACGCTTGGCAGGCAGAAGAGGGGGTAGGCCAGCTCACTCCGCTCAACATTCGCGCCAACATGTACTTGAGCCATCTCACGGAGAATGGCTGGTTCGAAGAAGAGCAGGTGGGACTCACGCGCACTCTGTCCATGACTGCTGTGGTAAGCCGTTTCCTTGCCACCTTGCAGGTCTTCACAGAAGACACGCCGGCGATGGTGGGCGCGAAGATGCGTTCCATTGAAGACACATTACGTCGGGTGCTTGATCCTGCAAGCAATGTCTACGGTGACGACTTCGTAAACGCCGGCGACAGCGCCCATGCGCTTCTGTCCGGGATTGCCGCCATGAGTCTGAACGTGCGTACCCTGCAGCGCGAGATATTCAAGTCCGCGACCCCCGGGGCGGCTATCCGTCGGTTGTTTGAAGACTACATTTCCAAGCACGTCATGGCTGACTATGCGGACTTGGCTGGCGCCGATCACCCCCTCGCACGAAAGGCGCAGGTGTTGAGCCTAACTCAGGAAATCCATTACGGGGATCATCGGGAACGGATCATCGTGTGGTTGGCCGAGCGACGCTACAAAGGTGATAAAGGCACGGCTGAGGCTGTCTATGAGAAGGCGATCAGGCGATTGAGCAATGTCTATCGTCTGCAAGACTACTTCGATCGCTTGGGCCAGGATCAGCGCCATATCGAGCGTCGCATGCTGGCCATGATCGAGTACCAGCTTCGCGCGCCGGGCCAGCTCGAGAGACGGATCAAAAAGGCTATCGCCGGAGTCAATGCTGCGGAGAACTTCGACGCCTCCATGCCCGTTGGGCCCGGAGCATTGCTTTCCGGTGAACTCCTGTTTCAACCACGCATCGCCCGTCCGCCCATTCCCAGGACCGCGGATTCTCCGCGGCAGATGACAGCCGAGCAGGAGGCGCGGATGAACCTGCACAGGCGTGCGCGTGATGCGCGTACCGCCATGCCAACAGAGGTGAGGGTGTACTTGCAGGGTGTCATGGGAGGAGGTAGGCAGATCCGGGCGTCTCAGCTTCCCATCACCGGTATCAAGCAATTTCGAATGGTGCAGACGCTGTCCACCTACGCACAGGAAGCAATGACAGGCCTCGGAAAGAAGCACCATGAAGGAATTTCAAAGCGACTACCTGGATATCGCTTCCAAAGCGCCGGTGATGAACGAATTGCCGGGCCGTATTTGGACATGCCGGACTTCTACATCACCAAGGTGAAATGACATGGCACGCCACTGGGAAAAGGCGCTTAGCCGCGACACTATGTACGAAGAGCAGGACTACGAGCAGGCGGCCTATCGGCTAGTAACCCATCAGGTCTTGTCCGCCTCTGACCGGGCGACCCGGAAGGATTACGGCATTGTCAGCCGAAATATCAATGACTTTGAGCAGGCAGTTCGTCCCCTTGGCATCGAGCTGTTGCACGACACCAACTACCAGTACATCGTGGCGCGGCCCGTGCACGTACTGACCCAACAGCGAGCCAGCAAGGACGAAACCCTGCTGCTGTTGGTGCTCGCCGGCGTTCATCATCGCGTCCGTTTCGAGGGGCGCGAAGAGCCAAATGGCGAAACTTTCGTCGATTTGCCTGACTTGCAAGAGCACTACGAGAAGGAAACGGGCAGGGACTTTCCCTCGCCTGGGGACTTCCGCTCTTTGATGACCAAGTTCAAGCGCTGGGGGATTGCTGCCTTTGAGGACAAGGACGATGTACGGAATCAGCTCGCGAAGGTTCGCATCCATCCCGCGATCGGAGATCTGCTGCGGAAGGAATACTTGAGCCATCTGGAATCCTTCCGTAAGGAAGTGGCAGGTGAGGGGGATGCGGCTACTTTCGACGCAATGAATGAAGTCACGGAGGATGGCGATGTATCTGCTTGAGAAATTTCACTTGGTACAGTTTTTCCTATTCCGTGCCGAAACCCTGAGCTTTAGCCCTGCAACAGGCATTGTGGCGCCTAACGGATCTGGAAAATCTGCGATTCTGGATGCGATGCAGATCGTCTTGTACGGAGGGGATCAGAATCAAATCGATCTCAATGCGCAGTCAGGGGGGGTATCAGGCACTCGAGGGCGTTCAGTGCGCGAATACTGCCTCGGCTACTATCGCGGTGACGAGCATATTCGTGAGAATGCGACGTCCTATTTGACCATGGTGTTTCGCGACACTGAGGGCGAATTGCCGCCGGTTTCGGTTGGCCTGGCCCTGGGCGCGTCAGTGGGCGACCCAAAGCTGCACGTCTACGGGCGCTATGTGGTCCAAGGGGTTGCGCTCGCGTTAGATGATCATCTTGAAGCGAACGCCGAGGCGGAACTTTTGCCGTTGGCCTGGGGAACGTTCAATAAGCTGATGGAGGACGCAGTCAGTCGCGTGAATGGTAGGCTCGCAGTGCCTCCGTCGGCGGAGAAGCAGGTTGAAGCAATGTTGTTCGCCTTGCGCCCCAAAGGAGGGGGCAGCATCGACCCGAGAGCTTTTCGGCGAGCGATGAAGAATGCGCTTAATCTGCAGAAAGTTCCTGACACCAGCAGCTTTGTTCGAAATTACATTGTCGATGCCTATCCTATCGAGCTCAAGAACTTCCGCTCCCAGCTCGACAATCTGCGCTCGCTTCAAGCCAAGGTTCTGGAAACACTGGACAGGCTTGAGAACGTCAAAAGCTTGATCGCAGCCGGTCATAAGGCTACTCAGACTCGGATGCACGCAGCGACCTATAGGGCGCTGTTGGATGACTATGAGCGTGAACAACACATGGATGCTGTTGATGCGGCACAAACTACGCTGCATGAAGCGCGGGACAGGCATCAGGCAGCGCAGAATGCAGTCGACAGCGCCAAGGCGGAGCATGATCGACTCAACGGCGTGTACATCGAACTAGAGCTTCAATCAGCAGCAGATCCGGCGATCAGTGCCGCCCGTGACCTGGCCAGCGAACGAGAGAGATCACTTAGACCTATCAAAACCAACGTGGCCCAGGCCATTCGCGAGGTGGTGGCGGGCTTCGAGAAGGCCAACCGCGTGAAACCCGATCTCGGAGGCTGGCAGCATCTGGCGATGCCGTGGGTTGAGCTTCTTGATGCGGTTTCCAGTACATCCGTATCCGATGCGCTTGTGCTTGACGTTTCGCAGGCCTCGGCAGCATTGCGCGAGTCCAGCATGCGGGTTGCTCCGATCATCCAGTCGGCACGGCGTCAGCTAGACCATGACGAGCAGAGGCTGTCCAAGCTTGGAAATGAACTTAGGATCGCTAACGAGCAGATCAAACGCATCCAGGAAGGCAAAGCGGAACTCCCGCCGGCCGTCCAAGCAGTTGTGAACATACTTGGAGACAAAGGACTTCTGTGCACGCCCGTCTGCGATTTGGTTACAGTCACAGATGCCGACTGGGCACCCGTAATCGAGGGATTCCTTGGTCGTTCGCGCACTGCCCTGGTTGTCCGTAGCGGCAAGTTTGAGGATGCCTTGTCCGTTTTCAACAAGATTCCGTGGGATACAAAGCCGGATTCAGTACTGTTGGTGAACCCGGTGAAGTCGAAGGCGGATATGGGTGTGGTTCCGCCAATGGGTCTCGCGCACCTGATCGCGGGTGACAATCAAGTGGCGGTGGACTATATCCGTCTTCGACTCGGCCGGCTGGAGCGATTGGAGCGCGTCACCACGGATAGCCCAGAGGGCTTCACCCGTACTGGCGAGCAGGCTGGACGTGCTGATTTCGGCCGTCGACGCCCCTTGTCTGCAACGGAACTGGTGTTGGGACGCCAAGATGCGAGCCATCGCCTGGCGGTGCTTCGGCAGCAGCGCAGCACTTTGGGGCAGAACGCAGCCGAATGCGAGCAGGAGGCGAACCGGTCGCGCCAGTTGGTTGAAGCCCTTGAGAAGTTGGTGGGACTTGAAGGACGTATCCAGGACATTGAAAGATGGCTGAACTCGCACATTCAGGAGCAATCCGCGCTTGATGCAAAGGCGGCGATGCAAGAGATCGCAAGCGCACCTGATCTCCTTGCTCGTCAGCTGCTCATCACAGAGGCAAGGCGAGCTGCCCTGGCAGCACAGTCGAAGCTGGAAGAAAGCAGCAGAGACGTCGGAACTCATGGTGAGGCTTTCCGGCAAGCACAGAGACGGCTAGACGAGCTTGCGGATAGAACCAACGGAATCTGCTCAAAGGCGGCTCTCAGTCGCCGCAATGAATACGTGGGTGATGAGTGGTTCGAAACAAAACGCGATGAGTTTGATGGTTCCGGCCTATCGCTGCATACGATTGTGGCGAAGATTAGTGACGCTACGGTTAGAAGTGGCAATCAGCTGTCTTCCCAGGTGCAGGCCTTGGCAAGTGACATGTCTACATACGCAAACCAATTCGATCCGCAGATGGATATCGCGGTGGGCGACTTGGGTGCCATGTGCGAGACGATGGCTCAGGAGAAGCAACGGCTAGAGGAATCCGAGCTCCATCACTACCAAGTGCTTTCCGCGGAAGCTGCAGAAGCGGCAGAGCAAACGTTCAAGGTGCAGATCGCCGCCCGCCTGAGCGACCACTTCGCCAGCATGCGCAGCACGCTCAATGAGCTGAACAGTACGATGGAGCGCTTGCCGCCATTCTCGAACAACGAGAAGTATCACTTCGTCACCAATCTCAATAAAGATCATGAGTCGCTGTACAAATTCATACTGAAGGTGGCTGGTGCGGGACCGGAGGGGGATATCTTCTCTGGACAGGTGGATGCTCCTCCTGAGTTCAGGGCGATGCTTGAGGGAAAGGATGCAGAGGCCAACAGGCTTCTGGAGGACTATCGCAATTTCTTCAACTTCGAGATTGACGTTCGCAGCAATGGTGTGACGGTGACCGACTTCTCAAAGCGCATGGACAAGGGTTCCGGGGGCGAGCACCGCGCGCCTCTTTTCATCGTTGCTGCAGCGTCGATGGCGCGCGCATTGGGAAAGTTGCGCGGTGATCAAGGCGGCATGTCGCTGATAATTTTCGATGAGTTGGGTGACAAGATTGACTCAGTGAATACCCGTGCCGTCTTTGAGTACCTGAAGGCATTGGGCCTTCAGCCCATCGTCGCGGCACCGGACGATGCCTTGGGTAAGATCAACGAATCGGTGGATACCTACATCGAGATGTACCGTGACGACGATCTTATCTCCATCAAACACGTACGCATTGATGACGATGGTCATGTAATTCTGGATTCCGATAACTGGCGCAAGCATCCCGAGCTTTTCGAGGAGGAGCTCAAGCGTGTTGAAGCAAGTCGAATGCCCCATGGGGAAGGGGTCGTTGCATGACTATAGCCCGGGCCTTCCTTACGTCAATTTTCAATCGCTCCCAGAATGCAGTGAGTCGTGGCAAGGATGAGCGAATAGCTCTCAGGCTGACGGAGTCATCATGCCCAGAGTTCTTCAGCCTGCGCAGCATCGAGGATGCAAGAGCGTTTCGTTCCGAACTTGAACTGGCTGAGCGCTCTGGAGCCATCGAAATCAAGGCCAAGGTGATGGTGCAGCCGCCTCTAGATGTTGCGGGCGTTGCCGTACTGAACCTCGCAAAGCTGGCGAACTTCTTGGGCGCACGACTTCGTCGTGATTCCGTATCAGAGGCCCGTTCCATGCTGGACACTCACACCGGCCTTTTCCCCGTACTGACCGAGGTCATTGAGCGCTGGTCGCTGGGCCATAAGGTTCGCGGGCAAGAGGCTACCGATGCTTCTGTAGCGCAAATACTGGATGCAATCAGACTCATTTCAGCAAGGCGAGGTGTCGTCAGGGACGAACTGTTGCGCCGGGTTTCGGCCATGATGTTTGGTGACAGCAAGCGAGTGGAGGGCATCGTGAAATGGATCGATTTGCTTTGGTTCAACTCTATTGCACCATCTGGACTTGATAGTAGCGAGGTCTTCTCGGCCATAGGCCTGCACAAGGAACCATTGCCCGTACTGATCTCAGGTCCGCTTACGGTTGTTACGTCGACTACGGTGGTGGGAGTGGTTCATCCATATCTCGGCTTCGCTCCTGCCCACATCACTGGATTCGTGCCGAATCCAGCCGTGTTGAGTTGGCGTGTTCTCACCATAGAGAATCGACAGACATTCCATGAGTTTGCTGAAGCTGCATCTGATCAAGTCGGCCTCGTGCTGCTCTATACCGGTGGTATGCCGTCCCCATCCTGGAGACAGGTCTACATGCTGATCTTGAAATCACTTCCTTGCCAGACAACTCAGGCGTTTCATTTCGGCGACTTGGATGAGGGGGGGATGAGAATTGGCGCCGTCATCGCAGGATCTGCCGCCGAGGCGGGGTTCACCCTGAAGCCGTGGTTGATGGATCCCAGGGAGCTCATTGGTCTCGGTTACGCTCTCAAGCCAACGGCTGAATCGGTGTCTAGCGCAATATCTCGAACTTGTCGATCCATCGGGTGGAATGACTTGGCCATTCATGTGGAAACGCATCCGGGGACGCTGGAGCAGGAGGTTCTCCTTCCACAGTTTCCAGGCTCCTAGAATTCTGGGCAGTCTGACCTAGGCGACAAATTGCTTTGCGCCGTCTTTAATGCCTTGATGCGCGTGCCCCGATCATTGCGGGAAGGGAATCATGAGATTTTTTGAACTTGATGCTGTAGATATCACAGCGCTCAGTGCTGGCGATCTGCGTGAATTGGTTGCCCGTCTTTGCGAAGCGGAGGTAATCCAGCAGGGGCGTCGGCCGAAGAGCGTTATGTGGGGAGGTGCGCAGGAGGCACCTGATGGCGGTTTGGATGTCCGTATTGAGGCTATGGACTTGCCGTCCAACGACGGCTTTGTTCCTCGTGGGATCTGCGGTTTCCAGGTCAAGAAGCATGCTATGGGTGCGGCGGCATGCAGGGACGAGATGTTGGAGGGTGGCACCCCAAAGCTCGTACTTGCAGATCTTGCCGATCGAAATGGTGCCTACATTATCGTTAGTGGCAAGGACGATTGTTCAGACAGCATGTTGGCGAGTCGAGTGCGGGCGATGGAGGCGGTCGCGGAGACCCTTCCTGGAAAAGCGTCTCTGCGCGTTGACTTTTATGGTCGAGATCGATTGGCGACTTGGCTACGGCGGCATCCAAGCGTTGCGCTGTGGGTTCGTGCGCGCCTCGGCCGCCCCTTGTCCGGCTGGAGGCCTTTCGGGAGGTGGGCAGCTACTCCCCCAGCCCAGAACGACGCATTCCTTGTTGATGACCACCCCTGCGTGATTGACGCGAACTCGAGCGCAAAGACTCCTATGCCTGTTTCTGAGGGTATACATCTAGCTCGAGAACGGTTGCGCCGCCGCGGTAGTGCGGTGCGCATCACCGGCCTCTCCGGAGTGGGGAAGACGCGATTCGCGCAGGCCCTGTTTGAGGCGAACGTTGGTGAGGAGGCCTTGTCACCAGCTAGCGCAATCTACGCCGACCTGGGTGAGAACTTGACACCGACGGCATCCGAGCTAGTTTCATACATCGTTGCTAACGATCATGCGGTTCAATTGGTGCTGGACAACTGCCCGCCAGACGTGCATCGGCAGTTGCAGAAGCAGGTCTCCGCAAGTAGCGCGATGCTCAGCCTTCTGACAATCGAGTACGACATCTCGGACGATCGTCCTGAGGAAACCGAAGTGATCCACCTCGAGCCGTGCAGCGAGGAGACGGTCTCGATGCTGATCCAGCGGCGGCACCCAGACATCGGGAAGTTGAACGCGGGCAAAATCGCCGAATTTTCCGGCGGCAATTCGCGCATCGCGATCGCGCTGGCCAGCCGGGTAGATGCAGATGAGACGTTGACAAACTTCTCCGACGAGGACCTTTTCCATAGGTTGTTCAGTCAACGAAAAGGAGCGTCCAATGAACTTCTGGAATGCGCTGAAGCGCTATCGCTCGTCTATTCCTTCAATGTCTCCTCGTCCGAGTTCAATGATGAGCTTGGCGTCCTAAGTGCCATCGTTGGCCTCGATCGTCGTGGTCTGCATCGGGCTCAGGCTGAGTTGATGCGTCGTCAGCTCGCGCAGAGTCGTGGTGAGTGGAGAGCAGTTCTTCCTCATGCACTTGCCAATCGTTTGGCGAAGCGTGCGCTGGAGAACATCCCTGTCGATGCAATCAATGCCGAGCTGCTAAAGCCAGAGAACCTCCGACTTTTCGTCTCATGTGCGCATCGACTGGGATACCTGCACGATTTCGAGCCTGCGGTTCGGATGGCAAATAGTTGGGTGAGCCCCGGCGGACCGCTGCATGATATTGGATCGTGTAACGAAGGCACGCTGTCTGCATTGCTATACATAGCGCCGGTATTCCCGGAGACCGTGCTGCAGCTGATCGAGAACGCCGCAACCAAGCCAGGCTTTGCCTCGCGCGAGAACCGAAACTTCAGGTTGTTCGTGCGCCTGCTGCACCAGCTAGCTTACGACGACGATAAGTTTGATCGTGCTGCGACGGTCATGCTGAAGTTCTCCGAGGGCGAGAAGTCAGGTGAGAACAGGGACAGCATAGTTGGACAGATGCGGCATCTGTTCTCGTTGCACCTGTCAGGTACGCTGGCGCGACCAGAACGGCGGTGTGCGTTTGTCAGCAAGCTACTCGAGTCGGGCACCGAGAGGCATCGCGAGATCGCAGCCGAGCTGTTCCATGCTGCGTTCGAAGCGACGCACTGGACGTCTTTCTCTGCGTTCGACTTCGGTGCACGTAGACGTGATGCTGGCTGGCAGCCGCGAACGCGTGCCGAAGAGCTCGAGTGGTATATCGGCTTCTTGAACTTGCTGCGACCGGTGCTGACATGTGATGACTTGACTCTTCGCGACTGGGCGCGCTCACTTCTGGCAGGTCATTTCCGGGAACTATGGACGTTTGCGGGCTGTTTTGATGATCTCGAGGAGATAGTCAGAAGTCATGCTTCGAAAGGGGAATGGCCGCAGATGTGGGTCTCGGTAAAGAAGACGCTTGGCTTCGATGGCGACTCAGCTCATCCTGATCTACTGGCTCGGCTGGAGTCACTTTCGCGCGTTGCGGCACCATCCGACCTCTATTCTGAGATCGAGGCCTATGTGCTGTCCAATACTTGGGATCACATCGAGAGTAGGGGGGGGCAAGTAGCCTTCAGTGACGAGATGATCAAAGAGAAGGTCATCTCTCTTGGTGAGATGGCCGCAGCAGAGCTAGGTTGCTTAGAGCGATTGGGTCCAGGGCTTTGGTCGATGGTCGGCAGGGAATCATTACGTACAGGGCCAAAAGCTGCCTAAGCGACTGAATTTCAAGGTTGATTGCTCGTCTCTCGGGCAGGCTCTCCCCATCTATGGGGTCTGTTCAAGCACCTTGGCTGTGTAGCTCAGCGGCGCCA
>NZ_JCAFTA010000014.1:0-133929 GCF_059369815.1 Stenotrophomonas sp. YJH_SMC_27
GCCCGAGCGACTCGGCCAACTCCACGGCTTGGTGCTTGAACTCATCGGTATAGCTACGACGGGTGATACGGGACATAAGGGACCTCCAG
Organism: Stenotrophomonas sp. YJH_SMC_27; assembly: GCF_059369815.1. Taxonomy (NCBI): domain Bacteria; kingdom Pseudomonadati; phylum Pseudomonadota; class Gammaproteobacteria; order Lysobacterales; family Lysobacteraceae; genus Stenotrophomonas; species Stenotrophomonas sp. YJH_SMC_27. The sequence goes on from NZ_JCAFTA010000014.1 coordinate 90, forward strand.
GTGCGATCAAAGTATCGCTTCTTGGCGTCCGCTGACGGGGGGCCAGATCAGTAAGCGCCATGGATGGCGCGCCCAAGCCCCCAAGGATGGGTTTACGGCGTCCCCCGCAAACCCACCTCGGCCGGCCCAACCCGGAATGTCGCTCCGCCAGCCGCGAGGGGGCTCAGCCCGTTGGCCGGGAACCCCTCACCACTTGAACAGCACCAGGCTGATCGCCAGGGTGCCCATGCCGGCCACCAGGCCATACACGGTTTCGTGGCCCTTGGCATAACGCTTGGCCGCCGGCAGCAGCTCATCCAGCGCAAGGAACACCATCACGCCGGCGATCAGTCCGAACACCCAGCCAAACGTGGCGTGCGACAGCGATCCTGACAGCAGCCAGTAGCCCAGCGCCGCGCCCACCGGCTCGGCCAGGCCGGACAGCAGGCTGGCACTGAATGCATAGGCCTTGTTCTGGGTGGCGAAGTACACAGGCACCGCGATCGCGATGCCCTCGGGGATGTTGTGGATGGCAATGGCAAAGGCCAGCGGCATGCCCACCGACGGGCTTTCCAGCGTGGCGAAGAAGGTCGCCAGCCCTTCCGGGAAATTGTGCGCTGTGATCGCGACCGAGGTCAGCAGCGCGACCCGCTTCAGGTACTCGCGGCTGTTTTCGCGGAACGCGGGGTCCTGCTTGTCCAGGCTGTCATGCGGATTGGGAATGAAGTGATCGATCAGCACGATGACGATCACGCCCAGCAGGAACGCCAGGGTGCCGTAGGTGAAGCCGCTGCGCTCGCCATAGGCCAGGGCGAACGATGCGATGGACTTGTTGAGGATTTCCGAGAGCGACACATAGACCATCGCACCGCCGGCGAAGGCCAGGCCAAAGGCCAGCAGGCGCGGGTTAGGGCGGCGCGAGAACAGCACCAGCAGGCTGCCGATGGCGGTGGCCAGGCCGGCCGCGAGGGTGACCGCCAGCGCGATCCAGACGTTTTCAGGGGGAATCTGCAGCATTTGCCGACGCGGTCCTGGTCAACAGACAACCGCCCCGGATGAGCCCGGGGCGGGTAGGGCGAGGCGGGCCTTGTCGGGGCGCGCGATCAGCCGCCGCGGCGCAGGCGCTCTTCGATCGCGAAACACTGGTCCGGCTTCGGCTGCGGCGGGTTGAAGCTGACCGGCACCTGGATGGTGGCCGGCACGGCAGCGCCGTTACGGGTGGCAGCCTTGAACTGCCAGCCCTGCACGGCCGTTTTGGCCAGTTCGTCCAGCTGCGGGTTGCCGGCGCCGGTCAACAGGGCGACCTCGCTTGGCTTGCCGTCGGTGCCGATGGTCACCTTGAACGTGCTGGTGCCACCCACGCCCATGCAGGCCAGTTCAAGCGGGTACTGCGGCGGCGGCGTCTTCACCGCGGCCACCTCGGTCGGCGCGGTCGCTGGCGGCGCCGGCGGCTCGGAGGCACCACAACCGGCCAGGCCGGTCGCAGCAATCAGGGACAGGCTCAGCAAACGTACGTTCATGGCAGTTGCTCCGTCAGGGCCGAAGTCTTTGCCGCGCAGATGAAGTCGTTCTCGCTCAGGCCGCCCACATCGTGGGTGGAAAAGCGCACCACAGCGCGGTCGTAGTGCACGCCCAAGTCCGGATGGTGGTCCTCGCGGTGGGCAATCCAGGCCAGCGCGTTCACGAAGGCCATGGTGGCGTAGTAATCCTTGAAGCGGAAGGTGCGCGTCAGGGCCTGCCCGCCCTCGCTCAGCTCCCAGCCGGGAACCTGCGGCAGCAGTTCGGCCAGGCGGGCCTCGCCAAGCTTGTGGTCGCTGCCTTTGCGCGGCACGCAACGGGCCTGGGCCAGTGGAATCAGGTCGGCCATGGGAATCTCCACCTCGTGTTGACTGAACAATGCGCCGGACGGTGTATAAACCGAATGAGCGGCTGACGCGTACTTGGCTAGAATAGCCTGATGATCCAGATCTCCGACACTGCCCAGACCCACTTCCGCAAGCTGATCGAACGCGAGGGCGTGCCCGGCATGGGCGTGCGCCTTAGCGCGGTCGACCCCGGTACCCCGCGCGCCGACGCCCGGCTGGAGTTCGCCGAACCGACCGACCTGCTCGGCGATGAGTGGGCGGTGGACTGCGAAGGATTCACCCTGTACGTCGATGCCGGCAGCGTCGGCTGGCTGGACGGGGCCGAGATCGACATCGTCGCCGGTACCGCCGGCACCCAGCAGCTGACCATCAAGGCGCCGCGCATCAAGGGTGAAGCGCCCGGTGATGCGGCCTCGCTGGTCGAGCGCGTGCACTGGGTGGTGGAGAACGAAGTCAATCCGCAGCTGGCCTCGCATGGCGGCAAGGTGGCCGTGCAGGAAGTCTCGGCCGACGGCGTGGTACTGCTGCGCTTCGGCGGTGGCTGCCAGGGCTGTGGCATGGCCGATGTGACACTGAAGCAGGGCATCGAAAAGACCCTGATGGGCCGCGTGCCGGGCGTGACCGCCGTGCGCGACGCGACCGACCACGACAGCGGCCACGCGCCGTACATACCGCGCGACAACGTCGCCTGATCGCTGACGCGTGCCTCTGACCCGGGCCGAGCAACTCATCGATCTACTGCTGGCGCGCCAGCAGCCCCGCGCCGTCCTCGAGAAGACCACGCGCCTGCCTTATGGCTGGGCGCTGTGGCTGCGCTCGCTGGGGCCGCTGCCGCGGCCGTACCACGCGCGCGACGTGATCGCGGTATTGCTGCCCCGACCGTTGCCGGGGCCACCCGGTCAATCGCCGCAGCTGTCGCCGTGGCAGGCGCTGCGCCGCTTGTTCTGGCAGGACTGGGACGCCGCGCCGCGCGACCAGCGCTGGATGCGTTGGGTCTCGGCCTTGGCCAGCGCGCTGCTGCATCTGCTGTTCTTCATGCTGCTGCTGTGGGTGGCGGTGATCCGCACCACGGCACCGGAAGCGGAGGGCGCCGAAGGCGAGCGCTTGCAGGTGGAGTTCGTCGGTCGCGCTACCCAGGAAGGCGGCGGCGATCAGCCAGGTGCGGAAGCGGCGGCCGCTGCACCGCCGGGCCAGGTTGCAGCTGGCCAGAACGCAGGGGCCGCAACGGCGCCTGAGCCGCGTCCGGCGTCCGCGTCGGCAGCTGCGTCCGCACCCGCTCCGGCTGCAGTGGCCAGCGTGCCGCCGCCGCCCACCGAATCCGAGCCGGCGCCGGTCGCGGCACCGCCGCCGTCTCCGGTGCAGGCCACCGAAGTAGCCGAGGCCAGTGCGGATTTCGTGGTGCCGCCGGTGAGCGTGCCGCGTACCGAGGTCAGCATCGTGCCGCGTGACACCACGCCCACGGTGCGCGAGCGCAGTGTGCAGCCGGTGCAGGTGCCGCCGGCCCCGGCCGCACTGCGTGCGCCGGAGATCGCGGTGCGGACGCCGCAGCTGCGTGACATCCCGGTGCAGGAGCGTGAAATCAGTACGGTCGATGCACCGGCGATATCGCAGCCGCTGCGCACGGCCGATGTACAGGTCCGTGTGCCGCAGCGCGATGTGCAGGTGCGCGAGCGCGAAGTGCAGGCCGTGGTCGATCCGCAGGTGCGGATGGCTGCTGTGGCCGGGCGCGAGCCGACCGTGCGAGCGCCGGCAGGCCGTGACCTGCAGGTGCGCGAGCGCGAAGTTGCGTCGGCACCCGCGGCGGCGCCTTCAACGTCCAGCGGCAGCGCGCCAGCGACAACGGCCGCGCCTGCGGCCAGTGGCAGTGCGCGCCAGGCCGAAAGCAGCACGCCACGGCCGTCCGCCTCCAGCACGAAACCGGCCCAGGCTGGAGCGCGCCCGGCCCCCGATCCGGGCAACTGGGCCACGCCCGCCAAGGGCGATGACTGGGGGGCGTCGAGCCGCAAACAGGACGGCGCCGACAAGGGCGCCCGCCAGGCCAGCGCCACCGGCAAGGGCAGTGGCCTGTTCAACGCCGATGGCAGCGTCCGCGTGCCGGGCCAGGAAGGCGATGGACGTGCCGAGCGCGGTGCGCCCGGTGGTGCCAACGATGGCTGGAGCAAGGAACGCATCGCGCAATCGGGCACCTGGTTGAAGCGACCGCCTTACGACTACACGCCCACGTCATTCGACAAATACTGGGTCCCGCAGGAATCGCTGCTGGCCGAGTGGGTGCGCAAGGGAATAAAGGCAATGGAGATTCCGTTGCCGGGTACCAATACGAAGATTTCCTGCGTGATCTCGATCCTGCAGGCCGGTGGTGGCTGTGGCCTTACCAATCCGAACATGCAGGACCAGCCGGCCGTGGCGCGGCCACCGCCGGACATTCCGTTCAAGAAAGAACTGCAGGAAGATAACGGGAGCCGGTAGGCTAGGGAGCGCGCCACGCCCTGGCAGGCTCGCTTGGGTAGGTGTCAATCTTGGTTGGCACAGAAGCGCCTACCAAGGTCGGCATCCACCACGGCAGTGACCTTACGCGCTCTGCGACAGGAACACCCAGAACGGGACGTCGCGGCCAAGCCAGTCGCGGCTGGTCTCGTCCATCACGTCCAGCAGGGTGTCGAAGTCCTTCTGCGCGGTGGCGCGCAGCGCGTCCACGTCGCACAGGAACAGTGCATAGCCGTTGGCTGGCAGCCATTGCAGGTCGCGTAGATTGTCCGACAGCGCATCCCAGTTGCCGCCGAAACCGGCCGGAAAATCCAGCTGCGCGGCCAGCCGTGCGAGCAGGGTGCGCTTGTCGGCCACCCCTTCCAGATCGATGCGGATCACCTTCAGCCCGGCATCGCGCATTGCGGCGGCCAGGGCGCCGATGTCGTCGCTGTCGATGGTGTAGACACCGGCATTGTTGATGTCGTGCAGGCCGAGGCCGAAATCGTCATGGCTCATCACTGCGCTCCCTGGGCCGGTACGGTGAAGCTGCGGAATGATTCGTAATGGTCGTCGGTGTAGTACCACGCCTCCGGCGGATCGCCGCCGGTGACGATGCGGCGCGTGCCACGGGTGCGCGCTCCGGGGGTGTCCACGGTGTATTCGCGGTAGTAGCCGCGCGGACGCTGCGGTAACTGCTGTTCGCGGTTGCCGAACGTGCTGCCATCCTGGCGGTGCGGGAACGGCCCGCCGCGCTGGATCAGCGCGATCGTCTGCCGGGCTTCGGCGGGCAGGAAGGCGGGCAGACCGTTGCCCTTGCCGGGCGTGGCCGTGGCCGGTGCGCGCGCGGCAGGCGCACCCTGCAGGTCCGGCGCGAACTGCGGCGCCGGCGGGCGCTGCATGAAATGGTTGACTATCAGGCCGAGCAGCAGCAGGGCGATGGCGGTGATCAGCAGCCGGGGGTTGCGCATGGGCAAGGGAGCGGGCGAGGGTGGTGCTCGCACTGTAGCGCCTGCGCGCTGCACGGCGCATGAGGAAGGGGCTGCGTCACCGCCGCGTAACAATTGCCGTCGTGCTCACCGGCGGGACGCAATTTCCTTTACATCCCCCTTGGTAATCTGCCGTTCTGTCCCCATCATTCACCGCGCACCGCCCGACAACGTCGGGTGCCCTCGCAATCAGGAGATGCACCATGGCCTATACCCTGCCCAAGCTGTCCTACGCCTACGACGCGCTGGAACCGCATATCGATGCGGCGACGATGGAAATCCATCACACCAAGCATCACCAGACCTACATCAACAACGTCAACGCGGCGCTGGAAGGCACCGAGTACGCTGACCTGCCGGTCGAAGAACTGGTGAAGAAGCTCAAGTCGCTGCCGGAGAACCTGCAGGGTCCGGTGCGCAACAACGGTGGTGGCCATGCCAACCACTCGCTGTTCTGGACCGTGATGGCTCCCAATGCTGGCGGCAACCCGGTGGGCGACGTGGCCAAGGCCATCGACAAGGACCTGGGCGGCTTCGACAAGTTCAAGGACGCCTTCACCAAGGCGGCGCTGACCCGTTTCGGCAGCGGCTGGGCGTGGCTGAGCGTGACCCCGGACAAGAAGGTGGTGGTCGAAAGCACCGGCAACCAGGACAGCCCGCTGATGGAAGGCAACACCCCCATCCTCGGCCTGGACGTGTGGGAGCACGCGTACTACCTGAAGTACCAGAACCGTCGCCCGGAATACATCGGCGCGTTCTTCAACGTCATCGACTGGAACGAAGTCGAGCGCCGTTACCAGGAAGCGATCGCCTGATCGCGGTGATGGGATGAATGGAGAAGGCCGGGGAAAACCCGGCCTTTTCTGTTGCAGCAATCATTCGGTAGTGCCGGCCGCTGGCCGGCAATCGTGTGATCCCCGGGGAGCCGGCCCGCGGCCGGTACTCCCTATTCGGCGGTGGCCGTATTGCCTTGCAGGCGCAACGTGGCCATCACGCCCAAGCGCAGGCCGGGCAGGTCGCCGTCGGCCGGCAGCAGGATCGGCTGCTGGCGGATGCCATCGAAATGCTTGACCTGGAAGAGCACATCCAGACCATGGCCAGTGCTGCCCCCGCCACTGGCCGCAGGCGCCTCGGCGCGGCCGCCGGGATTGCGCCGCGCCGGCTGGAAGCCCGGCGTGCTGCGCACCAGTTCCATCGTGTTGGCCGAGAAGTCGCCGGCGATCAGGCTGGGCATGCCCTCGGCGGTGGCACCAATCCAGGTCATCAGGTCGCTGGTCTGGTGCTGGCGCGCGGCGGCCTCGTCCGGGTCGGGGCGGAGCCGTGCCACATAGATGTTGACCAGCGCCTCGCCCAGCTTCAGCCGCATCATGCCGGCCGCGCTGAAGGTGCCGGGAGGATGCAGCAGGGTCACGCCGTCCTCGCTGACCGGCAGCCGGGTCAGCATCGCGTTGCCATGCCGCAATGTCTGGCTGGGTGGATCGGCGGTAACGAAGTCGCAGCTGTAACGCAGCCGGCTGGCCAGCCAGCAGGCCGGGTTGCGGCCCTGCTGCTGCAGCACCTGCTGCACCGAGATCACGTCCGGCTGCAGGTCGGTCAGCAACTGCGCGACCTGCTCGCGGCGCAACTTCCATTGCGCATCATCGTGGCTGGGCAGCTCCAGCGCGGCCACCGTCAGCTGGCGGGAGCCGCTTTCGCTGGCCGCCGTGGCCGGTGCCTGCGGCCGCGCCTGTGCCTGCAACGCCATCAGCAGCATCAGGCAACTGAGCAGGAGACGGGCGGGGGGGAGGGGGCGCATAACGATAAGTTTACGCTTTTGTCGTGCAGGTGCCGTGACTTCCGGCACGGAGCGCGGTTGCCTGCCATGGATGGGCACCGTTGTCATGCAGCCCTGCAGCGTGCTTCGCAAGGCCCGGTTCCGGTAACCTTGCGCCTTTCGCTTTGCAGGAATGCCTTACAGGATGAGCCACGACGCAGTTGCCCCCATCGCCGGCCAGGGAAAGATGCCGCGCCAGATCCCGTACATCATCGGCAATGAGGCCTGCGAGCGGTTCAGTTTCTACGGGATGCGCAACATCCTGGTGCAGTTCCTGATCACCTCGCTGCTGTTGCAGGAAATCACAGCCGAAGGCCGTGCCGGTGAAGCCAAGGACATCATGCACAGCTTCATGATCGGCGTGTATTTCTTCCCGCTGCTCGGAGGTTGGCTGGCCGACAGGTTCTTCGGCAAGTACCACACCATCCTCTGGTTCAGCCTGGTCTACTGCGCCGGCCATCTGTGCCTTGCCCTGTTCGAGAACAGCCGCGAGGGCTTCTTCCTCGGCCTGGGCCTGATCGCCCTGGGTGCCGGTGGCATCAAGCCGCTGGTGGCCTCCTTCATGGGCGACCAGTTCGACCAGAGCAACAAGCACCTGGCCAAGATCGTCTTCGACGCCTTCTACTGGATCATCAACTTCGGCTCGCTGTTCGCCTCGCTGCTGATCCCGCTGGCGCTGAAGAACTGGGGCCCGCAGTGGGCGTTCGGCATCCCGGGCATCCTGATGTTCATCGCCACCTTCGTGTTCTGGCTGGGCCGCAAGCGTTACGTGCTGGTGCCGCTGCCACCGAAGGACCCGCACTCGTTCGCCAACGTGGTGCGCACTGCGCTGACCGCACGCGCGGCCGGCCAGGGCCGCCCGGGCCTGGTGATCGCCGTGCTCGGCCTGGTGCTGGCAGCGGCGTCGTTCGGCCTGGTCGGTTCGCTGGGCATCGTGATCTGCCTGTGCCTGGCGCTGGTGGCCATTCTCGCCGGCATCGGTGGCGGCACCTGGTTGCAGCTGGACCGGGCCCGTGGCCAGCATCCAGCCGAAGCCGTGGAAGGCGTGCGCTCGGTGCTGCGCGTGCTGGTGATCTTCGCGCTGACCACGCCGTTCTTCTCGCTGTTCGACCAGAAGGCCTCGACCTGGGTCCTGCAGGGCCAGCAGATGCAGATGCCGAGCTGGTTCAGCGCCTCGCAGATGCAGGCGCTGAACCCGCTGCTGGTGATGATCCTGATTCCGTTCAATAACCTGGTGCTGTACCCGGCCCTGCGCCGCTTCGGCTTCGAACCGACCGCGCTGCGCCGCATGACCGCCGGCATCGCCTTCAGTGGCCTGGCCTGGATCGTGGTCGGCGGCATCCAGGTGGTGATGGACGGCGGCAACGCTTTGTCGATCTTCTGGCAGATCCTGCCGTATGCATTGCTGACCTTCGGTGAGGTGCTGGTCTCGGCCACCGGCCTGGAGTTCGCCTACAGCCAGGCGCCGCAGGCGATGAAGGGCGTGGTGATGAGCTTCTGGAACCTGACCACCACCATCGGCAACCTGTGGGTGCTGCTGTCGAACGCTGCCGTGCGCAACGACGCGGTGACCCACAAGATCGCCAGTACAGGCCTCAGCGAGGCGGCATTCCTGATGTTCTTCTTTGCCGGTTTCGCCTTCGTCGCGGCGTTGGCCTTCGGTTGGTACGCGAAACGCTATCGTATGGTCGACAACTACCGTAGCGCCTGAGCCTGACATGACCCCCGTCAATCTGCTGTTGATCGCTATTACCGCCATCGTGTCGTGGATGGCGTTCAACAATCGCAAGCTGGCCGACCGCCTGATCCTGTGGCCGCCGGCCATCGACCGTCACCGCCAGTACGACCGGCTGGTGACCTATGGCTTCATCCACGCCGACTGGTCGCACCTGATCTTCAACATGATCACCCTGTTCTTCTTCGGGGGATTCATCGAGAGCGTGATGGTGCAGCTGACCGGCAGCTACCTGACCTACCCGGCGTTCTACATCGGCGCGCTGCTGGTCTCGATCCTGCCCAGCTACCTGAAGAACCAGAAGAACCCGAACTACCTCAGCCTTGGCGCGTCCGGGGCGGTATCGGCGGTGCTGTTCGCCTTCATCCTGATCAAGCCGTGGTCGATCATCCTGGTGTTCTTCATCCCGGCACCGGCGATCATCTATGCCGCGTTCTATGTCGGCTACAGCATCTGGATGGACAAGCGCGGCGGCGACCGCATCAACCACAGCGCGCATCTGGCCGGTGCGGCGTTCGGCGTGATCTTCATGCTGGCCATGCAGCCGAGCATCTTCAACCACTTCCTGCGCGAACTGTCCAACCCGACCTTCCGCCTCGGCGGCGGTTGAAGCGGGTAGCGGGGCGAATCGGTGACGATTCGCCCCGGTTTTCAGAGCGTGTGCTGCTGGCCGTAGGTATCCAGCAGGCGGGCGAACACTTCCTCGCCGATGCGCTGGAAATCCTGGTCTTCGGTCTGCCCTTCCACCGCAAGTTGCAGCAGGCCCTCCAGCAGGGCGCGGTCAGTATCTGAATGGGAATCGCTGGGGTGCATCGGAGCCTCCGCGGGGGTGCGCATGGTCAACGGTCGCAAGGGGCGTGCCAAGCTGGCCGTACCCCTCCACAGGCGATAGCGGCCGTCAGCGCTCCAGCTTGAGGGTCGCAAACTGACGTGAATGGATCAGACTTGCCCCTGTTCAGGCTTCACGCGATCATGGCGCCCGGCTGCGCACCATCCACGCAGTCGCCGCAGGAGACAGTTCCATGGCTTCGGTCACGCCCCCCGGTCTGGCCTATGAGGTCGAACACGACCTGGCCAACCATCGCTTCACCGCCCGTGTGCGTGGACAGCTGGCGGTGCTGGACTACCAGATCAAGCGCAAACGCATGGTCATCACCCACACCGAGGTGCCTGAGCCGATCGCCGGCCGTGGCATCGCCGGTGAGCTGACCCGCGTGGCACTGCGTTTCGCCCGCGAGCAGAAGTACAAGGTGGTGCCGGCCTGTTCCTACGCCGAGGCGTTCCTGCAGCGGCATGAGGAGTATCACGACCTGCTCGCTGGCTGAACGCCGGCGGGCCACGCTTCAGCCATGGCAGGCAATGATGTACAAACATGAACAGGGGATCCCGATGAAGATTGGAAACAACCGGCCACTGCGCGGCAGTGCGTTGGCCGGCGTGGTGGGCGTGCTGTTGCTGGCCGGTTGCCAGCGTGAAAGCGAGCCGGCACCGGCGGCTGAGGCGGCTCCCGCCGTCGAGGCCACCGCCGCAGCCGAAACGCCGGCCACGGAAGCGCCGCTGGACCTGCGCGACGTGATCGAGAACAACGAGCGCGAAGTGGTGGGCATCAGCTACCCGGCCGGCATCGACCGTTATCCGGGGTTGGCCCGTGCGCTGCAGAACTATGCGACGAGTGCGCGCAGTGACCTGCAACAGGCGTTGGACGGGCTCGGCAACGACAAGCCGACCATGCCCTACGAGCTGTCGCTGAGTTTCGAGAAACTGCTGGAAACCCCGCAGCTGGTGGTGGTCAGTGCTGATGGCAGCCGCTACACCGGTGGCGCCCACGGCGAACCGCTGGTGGCGCGCTTCGTATGGCTGCCGCAGCAGCAGCAGATGCTCAGTGCCGACAAGCTGGTGACCGATGCCAAGGGCTGGAAGGTGATCAGTGAGTTCGTCGCCGACCAGCTGCGCGAACGCGTGGCCACGCGGCTCAGCGGCGAGGACATGGACCCGGCCCAACTGCAGGAATCGCTGCGCAACGCATCGCGCATGATCGCCGACGGGACTGGCCCGCAGGCCGACAATTTCAGCCAGTTCCAGCCACTGACCGACGACAAGGGGCAGATCACCGCGCTGCGCTTTGTTTTCCCTCCGTACCAGGTGGGTCCATACTCGGACGGCACCCAGACCGCCGATGTACCGGCGGCGGTGCTGTTGCCGCACGTGGCCAGGGACTACGTGGAGCTGTTCGCACGCGGTTGACCGCAGTGGAGGAGGTGGCGTGGATACAGGGTTGCAGGAGCGGGTCGCCGGCCTGCTTCACGAAGCCGGGGTCCGCATCGGCGGTACCCAGCCGCAGGACATCCAGGTGCATGACCCGCGCTTTTTCGCGCGGGTCATGGGCCAAGGCTCGCTCGGCCTGGGCGAGAGCTACATGGAAGGGTGGTGGGATGCGAACGTCCTGGACGAATTCCTCGTCCACCTGATGCAGGCGCACCTGGATGAACGGGTGCACGGCTGGCGCGAAGTGGCCGATGCGCTGAAGGCGCGCCTGTTCAACCTGCAGGCGGGGCAGGGCAGCTACGAGGTCGGGCGCCGTCATTACGACCTGGGCAACGATCTCTACCAGGCCATGCTGGGCCAGCGCCTGGTCTACAGCTGCGGCTATTGGCGCAACGCCGATGATCTCGACGCCGCACAGGAAGCCAAGCTCGACCTGGTCTGCCGCAAGCTGGGCCTGCGCCCGGGCCAGCGCGTGCTGGACATTGGCTGCGGTTGGGGCGAAGCGCTGAAGTTCGCCGCTGAGCGCTACGGTGTGAGTGGCGTCGGCGTGACGATTTCGCAGGAGCAGGCCGGGTTCGCGCGGAACCTGTGCGCGGGCCTGCCGATCGAGATCCGATTGCAGGACTACCGCGAGCTGGACGAACCGTTCGATGCGATTTTCTCGATCGGCATGTTCGAGCACGTCGGTGACAAGAACTACGCGGGCTTCTTCGAGGTGGCCAAGCGTTGCCTGTCGCCGCGCGGCCTGCTGCTGTTGCACACCATCGGCACCAACATCTCCCGGCATCGCACCGATCCGTGGATCGCGCGCTACATCTTTCCCAACTCGATGCTGCCGTCGGCGGCGCAGATCACCCGGGCGTTCGAAGGCCGTTTCGTGCTGGAAGACTGGCACAACTTCGGCACCGACTACGACCTGACCCTGCAGGCCTGGCGGCGCAACGTGGAAGCGGCGTGGCCACGGCTGGATGCGCGCTATGACGAGCACTTCCGCCGCATGTGGCGCTTCTACCTGGCCGGGTCGATGGCCACCTTCCGCTGCCGCCATGCGCAGTTGTGGCAGCTGGTGCTGTCGCCGGAAGGCGTGCCGGGCGGGTACGTGGCGCCACGGTAGTGTTGCGTCGGGAGAGAGGGATAGATCAGGCCTGATACGACACTCATTGACGCCAAATCCGTGTGTTACACGGTCTGCTCTGCGCGTGGGCGTCGTCGACGCTAAGCTGTTGGGTCGGCGGGATTACCGCATTCCTGAAGGCGTTGCAGCATGGGTTGGGACATCACCTACCATCCAGTCGCGGACTCGGAAATCCGTGGCCTCTATTTCCGTGCGCTGGAGGACGCGACGCTGGTTGAGCCGCTGCAGCAGCAATTCCGGATCGAGCCGTTCTACATGGAGCAGCTGCAGGAACGCATCGACGAGGCTCGCTCGATCAGCGCAGACGTGCCCTTCGAGAAGGGGCATGCTTTGTACCTGGCGATCGTGGCCGGTCACCTGCGCCGGTATCACTATCTTCGCGGGAGCGCCCTTTCGTTCTTCATCGACGATCCGGTGGTTGCCCGCTATTTCGCGGACTGGCGGCAACTGGTGCCGCCACAGTGGGCGGACGCCGCTGCAGGCAACCACCTGCGCGAAAACTACGGTGGTGGGTGTTCATCACGCATGACCGGCTGAAGCAGATGCGCGCGGACTACGCCGGGGACAATGACCTGCGCGCGCGTCTGCACGAGCTGTTCTCCGATGGTCGACTGGCCGTGTTCTGGAGCGTTGTCGATGATGCCATCGGCAATGGATGCGGATTGCTGGAAGCAAGCGAGGTGGTCGAGCCGAATCCGATGGACCTCAACGCATCGACCAGCATGAGCAATCTGCTCAACTGCGCCCCCGATGGCGCGTTGCTGTACGCAGAGGCCGTCGCGGCGGAGCTGGCGCAGTTCGTGCCGGAAACCCTGGATACGGATACGGCTCCGGCGGCAAACACGCAGAAACGATGGTGGGAACGATTGTTCCGGCGATGACCTCAACGAAAAAAACCGCCCGGTCTCCCGGGCGGTTTTCGTTTCACGCTAGCGCGCAGGCGATCAGTTGCCGGCGCCGGTCAGGCCACGCTTTTCCAGCAGCGGTTCGATCTGCGGCTCGTGGCCGGCGAAATCGCGGAACAGCTGCATCGCGTCGACGCTGCCACCCTTGGACAGCAGGGTGGCGCGGAAGTGGTCGCCGTTCTTGCGGCTCAGGCCACCGTTGTCCTTGAACCACTTCTGGGTGTTGGCGTCGAGCACTTCCGACCAGATGTAGGCGTAGTAGCCGGCCGAGTAGCCACCCATGATGTGGCTGAAGTACGGGGTCTTGTAGCGCGGCGGCACCGGCGCGTAGTAGATGCCGTCCTTCTCCAGCGCGGCGCGCTCGAAGGCCATCACGTCCTTGGCGGCCGGCACCTGGTCGGCACCGATCTGGTGCCAGCGCTGGTCCAGCATCGCTGCACCCAGGTACTCGGTGGTGGCGAAGCCCTGGTTGAACTTGGCCGCCGCCAGCACCTTGTCCAGCAGCGCCTGCGGCATCGCCGAACCGTTCTGGTAGTGCTTGGCGTAGTTCTTCAGGATGACCGGGTTGTCGGCCCACATCTCGTTCACCTGCGAGGGGAACTCGACGAAGTCACGCGGCACCGAGGTGCCCGAGAAATACGGGTACTTCACATTGGAGAACATGCCGTGCAGGGCGTGGCCGAACTCGTGGAAGGTGGTGTTCACCTCGTCCCAGGTCAGCAGGGTCGGCTGGCCGGCCGGCGGCTTCGGGATGTTCAGGTGATTGGCGACCACCGGCTTGAAGCCGGTCAGCTTCGACTGCGAGACGTAGGAGTTCATCCACGCGCCGCCGCGCTTGGAGGCGCGTGCGTACGGGTCGAAGATGAAGATTGCCAGCTGGCTGCCGTCGGCGTCGAACACGTCGTAGACGGTCACGTCGTCGTGGTAGACCGGCAGGTCTGTGCGCTGCTTGAAGGTCAGGCCGAATTCCAGGTTGGCGGCATGGAACACGCCGTTCTCCAGCACGTTCTTCATTTCGAAGTACGGCTTCAGCTGCGACTCGTCGAAGTTGTACTTGGCCTGGCGCACCTTCTCGCTGTAGAAGGCCCAGTCCCACGGTTCCAGCTTGAAGGTCGGCTTGCCTGCGGCCTTCTGTTCCTGGTCGATCATCGCCTGCAGGTCGGCGGCTTCGCGCTTGGCGTTGGCCACCGCGGCCGGGGCCAGCTTGCCCAGCATCGCGTTGACCGCTTCCGGCGTCTTGGCGGTCTGGTTGGTCAGGTTGTAGGCGGCGAAGTTCGGGAAGCCCATCAGCTTGGCCTTGTCGGCACGCAGCTGCATGATGCGCGAAACCAGCGCGGTGTTGTCGAACTCACTGCCGCGGCTGCCGCGGCTGACCGACGCTTCGTAGATCTTCTGGCGCAGGGCGCGGTTGGCCAGGTTGGTCAGCGGCGGCTGGCCGGTGGTGTTGAGCAGGGTGATTACATACTTGCCTTCCAGGCCCCGGGCCTTGGCGGCTTCGGCGGCGGCGGCGATCTGCTCCTTGGACAGCCCGTCCAGTTCCTTGACGTCGTCGACGGTGATCGCCGAGGCGTTCACTTCCGACTGCACGTTCTGGCTGAACCTGGTGCCCAGGCTGGCCAGTTCGGCGTTCATCTCCTTCAGCTTGGCCTTGTCGGCCTCGGACAGCTTGGCGCCGGCGCGCACGTAGTTGTCGTAGTACTTCTCGACCAGGCGCACGCCTTCGGCGTCCAGGCCCAGCTGGCTGCGGGTGTCATACAGCGCCTGGATGCGGGCGAACAGCTTGCCGTTCAGCGCGATCGCATCGCTGTGCGCGGCGAACTTCGCCGAGTAGTCGGCCTGCAGCTTCTTGCGGGTGTCATTGGTGTCGGCGCCGACCAGGCTGAAGAACACGGTGGTCGCACGGTCGAGGATGTCACCGCTCTTCTCCAGGGCGATGATGGTGTTGTCGAAGGTCGGCTTGGCCTTGTTGTTGGCGATCGCTTCCACTTCCTTCAGCTGCTGCGCCATGCCGGCGTCGAAGGCCGGGGCGAAGTCGCTGTCCTTGATCCTGTCGAACTGTGGGAAGTGCAGCGGCAACGGGCTTTCGGCAAAGAACGGATTGGCCTGCTGGGCGGCGGTGCTGGCGGCCGGGGTAGCGGCGCCGGCCGAGAAGGCGGGCAGGGCAAGGCCGAGGGACATGGCCACGGCAAGGGCAAGGCGAGTGGTCAAGGTAGGAACTCCGGTAAGGCAAACAAGGGCCCGAGGGTAACCCGGCCGGCGGCGCTGGCACTTGTGTCAAAAGGCATGTTGCCGGGGCCGGGCGCGGGTACCATGCATCCACCGCCCACGGCCCGCCATCATGACCAGCGCCTACGATTTCAGCTTCCGTGACCTCGACGGCCAGCCGCAGGCGCTGGATCAGTACCGGGGCCGTCCCTTGTTGCTGGTCAATGTCGCCAGCCGTTGTGGCTTCACCCCGCAGTACACCGGGCTGGAACAGTTGTGGCAGAACTACCGTGAGCGTGGCCTGGTGGTGATCGGCTTCCCATGCAACCAGTTCGGCGCGCAGGAGCCCGGCGACGCCGCGCAGATCCGCCAGTTCTGTTCGCTGGATTATCCGGTCAGCTTCCCGCTGTCGGAGAAGATCGAGGTCAACGGCGAGGGGGCTGATCCGTTGTGGGCCTGGCTGTCACGCGAGAAGCGCGGCCTGCTGGGTAGCGCCCGCATCAAGTGGAATTTCAGCAAGTTCCTGGTCGATCGCCAGGGGCGGGTGGTGTCGCGGCATGCGCCCACCACCAGGCCGGAGCAGCTGCGCGACGAGATCGAAGCGCTGCTGTAACACGCCTTGTTCGCGCAGGAGGCGATGTATGTAGTCAGTGCCCCAGCGCTGCTGCGCCTGCCTCGCGGTTGCGCACTTCTTCCGGCAGTGCATCGATCACCTGTTGCATGATCTGCGGCAGGCTGGCCTCGCTGTAGCCGCGGTGGGCATGGGCGACGGTGCCGTCGCGGCCGACGATGAACATGTGGGGTACTGCGACGATGCCGAATTGCTCGGCCAGCGCGCCGCCGGGATCATGCAGGTACTCCAGCTTCGGCCAGTCGCGCTGACGGATCAGACGGCTGACTTCCAGTCGGGGTTCGCCCCAGTTGACCGCGTAGACCTTCAACGCGTCCTCGCCGACCACCTGTTGCAGATGGGCCAGGATCGGAAGTTCCTTGCGGCAGGGGCCGCACCAAGAGGCCCAGAAGGTCACGATCACGACCTTGCCGCGCTGCTCGGCCAGATTGACCGGATTGCCCTTGCGGTCGTTGCCCAGTGCCTGCGGCGGCACGTCGCCACGGGCGGGCGGCGCAGCCCACGCCGGAGCCGCCGCCAGCAGAAGACCGGCAATCGCCCACGCCCGCATCCGGTGCGGGATCCATGTGTCCATCATCCGTGTATTCCCCAAGAGGGCCATCGGCCCGTGTGTGGCGGACCATGCCGGCAATGCGCAGGGTATGCAACAGGTCGGGTGCAGAGGCGGGGTCGGTGCCCTGCGCTTTACTTCTCGACGAACGCGCGCTCGAAGACATAGTGGCCCGACTGGCCGATGCGCGGCGAAACCTGGAAGCCACGCGCGTCGAGCACGGTGCGCAGATCAGCCAGCATCTGCGGACTGCCGCAGATCATCGCACGGTCGTTTTCCGGGCTCAGTTCCGGCAGGCCGAGGGTGCGCTGCATCTGGCCGCTTTCCATCAGCGAGGTCAGGCGGCCCTGGTTGGCGAAGGGCTCGCGGGTGACAGCCGGGTAGTACAGCAGCTTGTCGCCGATCATGTCGCCGAGGAACTCGTGCTCACGCAGTTCCTTCTCGAAGTAATCGCGATAGGCCAGGTCCTTCTCGTAGCGCACGCCGTGGCACAGGATCACCTTCTCGAAGCGCTCGTAGGTTTCCGGGTCCTTGATCACTGACAGCCACGGCGCCAGGCCGGTGCCGGTGCCCAGCAGGTACAGGTTCCTGCCGGGGTGCAGGTCGCTGATCAGCAGGGTGCCGGTGGGCTTCTTCCCGACCAGCACCTTGTCGCCCGGCTTGATGTGCTGCAGGCGCGAGGTCAGCGGGCCGTCCTGCACCTTGATGCTGAAGAACTCCAGCTGCTCTTCCCAGTTGGCACTGGCGATGGAGTAGGCACGCAGCAACGGGCGCGCCTCGGTTTCCAGGCCGATCATCACGAACTGGCCGTTCTCGAAGCGGAAGCCGCTGTCGCGGGTGGTGGTGAAACTGAAGTAGGCGTCGGTCCAGTGGCGGACCTCAAGCACCGTTTCGGCGCCAAAAGCGGTGGACATGGGCGTATCTATCAAAAGTCGTCGGGGGTGATTCTATCTCAAATGAGACAGGTTCTCATTGGGCAGAACGAGAGGCGTTCTCAGCGATAACCCGCCGCCTGCAGCTCGAACAGCTCGGCGTAGCGGCCACCCTGTGCCATCAGCTGCGCGTGGGTGCCGCTGGCCTCGATCCGGCCGTCGGCCAGGACCAGGATGCGGTCGGCCATGCGTACGGAGGAAAAGCGGTGGGAAATCAGCACTGCGGTGCGATTATCCGCCAGTTCCCTGAACCGCTGGAACACCTCGAACTCGCTGCGCGCATCCAGCGCTGCGGTTGGCTCATCCAGGATCATCACCTGCGCATTGCGCATCCACGCGCGGGCAATGGCGATCTTCTGCCATTGGCCACCGGACAGGTCCACGCCCTGCTTGAAGCGGCGGCCGATCAGCTGGTCGTAACCGCCGGGCAGGTCGTCGATCACGTCCTCGGCCATGCCGCGCCGCGCGGCGTCGGCGATGCGTGCCTGGTCGTCCATCGCCTCGACCTGGCCGACGCCGATGTTCTCGCCGGCGCTGAGGTTGTAGCGCACGAAGTCCTGGAAGATCACCCCGAGGTTGGCGCGCAGGTCGTCCAGGTCGTAGTCGCGCAGGTCACGGCCATCGAGCAGGATGCGGCCCTCGTCCGGCTCGTACAGCCGCGCCAGCAGCTTCACCAGCGTGGTCTTGCCCGCTCCGTTCTCGCCGACCAGGGCCAGCACTTCGCCGGCGTGCAGCTGGAAATCCAGATGGCGCACCGCCCACTGCTCGGCATCGGGATAGCGGAAGCCGACGTTCTCGAACACGAAGCCCTGGCGGATCGGCTGCGGCACGCGCACGGCGCCTTCACGCGAGTGGATTTCCGGCTGGATCTGGAAGAACGAGAACAGGTCATCCAGGTACAGCGCCTGGCTGGCCACCTGCGAGAACCCGATCAGCAGGCCTTCCAGCAGCTGGCGCAGGCGCAGGAAGCTGCCGGCAAGGAAGGTCAGGTCGCCGATCGAGAAGTCGCCGCGCACCGTGCGCCAGGCGATGTAGGCATAGGCGGTGTAGTAGCCCAGCGTGCCCAGCGCGGCCAGCAGCGTGCCCCAGAACGCACGCCGCCGGGCGAGCGCCCGGTTGGCCTGGAACAGCGCCACCGACAGGCGCCGGTAGCGTTCCACCAGGAAGCGGTGCAGGTTGTAGATCTTCACTTCCTTGGCCGTTTCCACGCTGGCACCGAGCTGGCGCAGGTAGTCGAGCTGGCGGCGCTCGGGCGTCCACTGGAAATTGAGGCTGTAGCCGGCCGCGTTGAAGTGCGATTCGCCGATGAAGGCCGGCACCAGCGCCAGCGCCAGCAGCAGGATCAGCCACGGCGCGTAGACCAGCAGGCCGACGGCGAGGCTGGCCACGGTGATCGTGTCCTGCACCTGGCCGAACAGCTGGCTCATCAGGTTCATCCGGCCCATGGTCTGGCGCCGCGCACGGTCCAGCTTGTCCTGCAGGTCCGGATCCTCGAAGTCCTCCAGATCCAGCGTTGCCGCGTGTTCCATCAGCCGGATGCTGGTGACGTTGGCGAACAGCTCCGAGAGCAGGGCATCGGCGTAGCTGACCAGGCGGCCGAGCAGGTCCGAGCCGATGGCCAGGCCGAATTCCAGCGCCAGCAGGCCCAGCAGTGGGTTGAGCAGACCACTGGACAGCGCTTCGCCCAGCGGCGGGAAGCCGGCATCGTGCTGGCTCAGGTGCAGGGCGCTGTCGATGATCAGCTTGCCGACGTACAGCATTGCCACCGGCAGCAGCGCACGGATCAGGCGCAGCCCAAGGCTGGCGAGGGTCAGGACGGGACTGGTCTGCCAGACCATGCGCAGGAAAGGCGGCAGGTTGCGCATCGCCCTGAAGCGCTGGCGCAGGCTGGGTTTCTTCGCGGCGTCAGCGCCAGCGGTGGGGGTAGCAGGCATGCGCGTATTGTGCGCGTCGGACGCGTGCAGATGGGGTCAGTGCAGCCGTGTGGCCGGCACCGGGATCAGATCCCTTTGCAAAGGGATCTGATCCAGCCCCCCGTATCCACGCATGGCGTGGATCTACCGTGTCGACCAAGGTCGACACCTGCCAACAGCAGTAGAAGTCTGTCGAGGGCGGGGTGGGTCAGGTCGCAGGGGCGTGAGCCGCACGGATGCGGCGACCGAGCTTACATGGACGTACTTGCAGCGTCCCCTGCGACCTGACCCACCCTGCCAACCCGCAGAAGAGCCAGCTTCTGCCGTTGCTCCAGCTGTTGCTCTGGCCTCTGCGGGTGCCGGGCGGCAGCCCGGCCAACAGGCCCCTTTTACGGCAGCGGCGGCAGCAACCCTGCACCCAGCCGGTTCCACGCATTGATCACCGCAATGCCCATGCTCAGGTCACTGATGCCCTTCTCATCGAAGTGCGGTGCCAGTGCATCGAACGCCGCCTGCGACGGCGCACCGTCGGTCAGCCGGGTCAGCGCCTCGGCCCAGCCCAGCGCCGCACGTTCACGGGCATCAAAGAAGCGGCTTTCGTGCCAGGCGGGCAGCGTATCGAGCTTGCGCGGCTCGATGCCGCCCTTGCGCAGCGCAGTGCCGTGCATGTCCATGCAGTAGCCGCAGCCGTTGAGCTGCGACACGCGCAGGAACACCAGTTCCATCAGGGTCGGATCGACCGAGCTGTCATGCACCGCCTGGCTGGTGGCCAGCAGGCCCTTGAAGGCCTCGGCGGCCAGGCGGGTGTAGGGGACGCGGGGAGAGGCATGGTTCGACATCGTGGGCTCCACGGCGGCCACAGTGGCCGCCTTTCACTACCAGGACGCCGTACCGTCGCCGCGCGTGACAACGTCCGGCAGCTTCTCCGGATTCAACACGCTGTACACGTTGGCGATGCGGCCATCGACCACTTCGATGGTGGTGATCGAGTGCAGGTGGTCGCCCTGGAAGCGCAGAATCGCCGGCTCGCCATTGACGCAGCCCAGGTGGGCCGGATGCACCGCGCCACGGCGGGCGATGGCCCAGAACAGGCGGCCGATGCGCTCGGCACCCAGCAGTGGGCGGATCGCTGCGGTAACCACGCCGCCACCGTCGGAGACCAGTTGCGCGTTGGCGTGCAGCAGGGCTTGGATCGCCTCGCTGTCGCCGCGCTGCGAGGCGTCCATGAAGCGCGCCAGCAGCTGCCGGTGCTGGCTGGCATCGGCGTTGAAGCGCGGCCGCCGGGCCAGCAGGCGTTGCCGGGCACGGTGCACCATCTGCCGGCAGTTGGCCTCGCTGTGACCGATCAGCTCGGCGATCTCGCGATAGTCGTGGTCGAACGCCTCTTTCAGCAGGAAGGCGGCGCGTTCTTCGGGGCCGAGTTGTTCGAGCAAGGTCAGGAAGGCCACCGAGACATCGTCGGCCAGCGCATGCAGCTGGGCCGGGCCGGGCGCCGGGTCAGGCTCCAGCGTGACGGCCAGCGGCTCGGCCAGCCACGGCCCGACATACTGCGCGCGCTCGCGCTTGGCCGCACGCAGCCGGTCCAGGCCGAGCCGGGTGGTGGTGGTGACCAGCCAGGCCTCGGGGTCGCGGACGCCGGCCGGATCGGCGCCGGACCAGCGCAGCCAGGCATCCTGGACCACGTCTTCGGCGTCGGCGCGGCTGCCGAGCAGGCGATAGGCCAGGGCCATCAGGCGCGGGCGGTGGGTCTGGAAAGCGGTTTCGGCGTTCATGTGGGCAAGGACGCGCCAACGGGGCGGGGCGTGACAGGGCTTCTGGATCTGATCTTGCCGGCCAGCGCCCAGCACGACCACCCCGGGGCCGGGGGAGGGGGTAAAATGGGCGGATTACCCCCGCCAGCCTCGAGCAAGCGAGCAAGCCGTGACATCGATCAAGCAGGAAGACCTCATCCAGTCCATCGCCGACGCGCTGCAGTACATCTCGTACTACCACCCGGTCGACTACATCAAGAACCTCGCCGCTGCCTACGAGCGCGAGGAGTCGCCGGCCGCGAAGGAAGCGATGGCCCAGATCCTGATCAATTCGCGCATGTGCGCCGAGGGCCACCGCCCGATCTGCCAGGACACCGGCATCGTCACCGTGTTCTTGGAAATCGGCATGGACGTGCGCTGGGACGACGCCACCATGGGCGTGGAAGAGATGGCCAATGAGGGCGTTCGCCGCGCCTACATGCACCCGGACAACAAGCTGCGCGCCTCTGTGCTGGCTGATCCGGCCGGCAAGCGCATCAATACCAAGGACAACACTCCGGGCGTGGTCAACGTCAAGGTGGTGCCGGGCAACACCGTCGACGTGATCGTCGCCGCCAAGGGCGGTGGTTCGGAAGCGAAGACCAAGTTCGCCATGCTCAACCCGTCCGACTCCATCGTCGACTGGGTGCTGAAGACCGTGCCGACCATGGGCGCCGGCTGGTGCCCGCCGGGCATGCTCGGCATCGGCATCGGTGGCACCGCCGAGAAGGCGATGCTGCTGGCCAAGGAAGCGTTGATGGAGCCGATCGACATCACCGAACTGCAGGCCCGGGGCGCGTCCAACCGCATTGAAGAGCTGCGCCTGGAGCTGTACGAGAAGGTCAACGCGCTTGGCATTGGTGCGCAGGGCCTGGGGGGCCTGACCACCGTGCTCGACATCAAGATCAAGGATTACCCGACCCACGCGGCCAACCTGCCGGTGGCCATGATCCCGAACTGCGCGGCCACCCGCCATGCGCACTTCACCCTGGATGGCAGCGGCCCGGTGATGCTGGACCCGCCGTCGCTGGAAGACTGGCCGAAGCTGACCTATGACGCGTCCAAGGGCACCCGCGTGGACCTGGACACGATCACCCCGGAAGACGTGGCCAGCTGGAAGCCGGGCCAGACCCTGCTGCTCAACGGCAAGCTGCTGACCGGCCGCGACGCCGCGCACAAGCGCATGGTCGACATGCTCAACAAGGGCGAGGAACTGCCGGTGGATCTGAAGGGCCGCTTCATCTACTACGTCGGCCCGGTAGATCCTGTGCGCGACGAAGTGGTGGGCCCGGCCGGCCCGACCACGGCGACCCGCATGGACAAGTTCACCGAGCAGGTGCTGGCGCAGACCGGCCTGCTGGGCATGGTCGGCAAGGCCGAGCGCGGCCCGGCCGCCATCGAAGCGATCAAGAAGCACAAGTCGGCCTACCTGATGGCCGTTGGTGGTTCGGCCTACCTGGTGTCCAAGGCGATCAAGGCGGCCAAGGTGGTCGGTTTCGGCGACCTGGGCATGGAAGCGATCTACGAGTTCACCGTGCAGGACATGCCCGTGACCGTGGCCGTCGATTCCACCGGCGAATCGGTGCACAAGACCGGCCCGCGCGAATGGCAGGCCCGTATCGGCAAGATTCCGGTGGTGGTGGAGTAATCCTTCCGCCCAGTGTTCAGACAACGGCGCCCGTGTGGCGCCGTTGTTGTGTGCAGCCTGCCTGCGCGTGGCCTGCTCTGCTAACGTACTGGCTGGCGTTCTGGAAGGGAGTCCATCGTGCTGCAGTTGCCGCGTGTTTTCGTGTTGCTGGTCGCTGCGCTGGCGTGCAGCGCCTGCGGGCCACGTTACTTCGTCGAGCCTCCCACCCACGAAGCGGGGAAGATCTGCGCGTCGGTCTGCGAGAACCGGAAGGCAACGTGCGACTTCCACAACCGCGCCCTTGCCGAGTCGGATCAGCGCAGCTGCGAAAGCGAGAAGAGCCGGGTCATCAGCCGTTGCAGTGATATCGCCGATGACAAGCAGCGGCACAACTGCGAAGGGGGCAACGGTGCCGGCAACTACTGCGGTCCCCCGGTGCTTCCTTCATGCGGCGCTCCGTACGCCCAATGCCTGCTCTCCTGCGGCGGCACCGTGAATGACGTTCGCACCGACACCGGTGTTCCCGTGTACTGATCGGGGCGCGCGTCGGGCCTGCACGAGCAACCGTAGTCTGCTAGGGTCGGCACATCCCTGCACTGGATGTGCCCATGCGCCTGCATCGATCCGTCGCGACTGTGTTCCTGCTGGTCCTGGCCGGCTGCAGCACAACGTCCTCCTATGAAGGTGCGGATTTCTCCGCCTCCTCGCAGTGCCGCGTGCAATGCCAGGCCGATTATCGGAGCTGCATGGCGCGGGGGAGTATCGGCAGCAACGACTTCAGCTGCGAACAACAGATGGTGCCGGCGCCGGACAAACGCTGCAAGGACGTTGCCAATCCCGAACTGCGCCGTTCCTGTGAACTGAAGACACACGACTGCGCGATACGCACGCCGATCATGTCCTGTAGCGAAGGCCGCGATACCTGCATGAGCCGCTGCGGTTGAGCAACGATTGCCCGTGCAGGGCATAATCGGCCGATTCATCCACCCGGGACTTGCGCATGAGCACCACGCTGTATGGTTCGACCAGCACCGCCGCCCTGGTGGTGCACTGGCTGCTGATCGAACTCGGCATCGAGCACGAACTGGTGCTGCTGGATTTCGACGCACGCGAGCACAAGTCGGCCGAGTACCTGGCACTGAATCCGGCCGGCGTGGTGCCGACGTTGCTGATCGATGGCCTGGTATTGACCGAGGCGGCGGCCATTGCACTGTACCTGGCCGATCGTCATCCGGAGGCCCGCCTGCTGCCCCCGGTGGGTACGCCGCAGCGCGCCGATGCCTACCGTTGGATGTTCTGGTGTGCCAATACGCTGCAGCCGGCCTATCGAGCATGGTTCTATCCACACGAAATGGCGGGCGAGGCGAATATCGAGGCCAGCCGCGGGATGGCACGGCAGCGCCTGGAAGCGGCCTGGCAGCATGTGGCCGCGCACCTGCATGCACATGGCCCCTACCTGCTGGGCGCCACGCCCTGCGTGGCCGACTACATGCTGGTGATGCTGATGCGCTGGTCGCGCAACATGCCGAGGCCCAGCGACACCTGGCCGGCGCTGAAGGCGCATGCCACGTCGATGAAGGCGCGCCCGGCGTTCGCTGAGGTGTATCGCCGCGAGGGCATCACCGACTGGCAGTAGCCCGTTCTGCAGCGCCGAGCCACGCTCGGCTGCATTCACGGGTGGCACGCGAGCAGCAGCCGGGCAGCAGCCGGGCAGCAGCCGGCCAGGGCTCGGCTCTGGCAGTGCGGGTTACAGGATCTCCAGCACCGTTTCCGGCGGCCGGCACAGCCGTGTACCCTTGGGCGTGCGCACCACGGGGCGGTTGATCAGCCGCGGGTGTTCGGCCATCGCGGCCAGCAGCGTGGCCTCGTCCGCATCCTCCAGGCCAAGTTCGGTGAACTGCGCCTCCTTGTTGCGCACCAGCGCCCGCGCGTCCAGTCCGGATTCGGCCAGCACCTGGCGCAGCGTGGCCGCATCGGGTGGGTTGCCCAGGTATTCGATCACCTCCGGATCGAAGCCTGCATCGCGGATCAGCTTCAGTGCGCCGCGCGAGTTGCTGCAGGCCGGGTTGTGCCAGATCGTCACGTCCATCAGAACCACTCCAGCAGGGACACACCCACGCCCACGTAGGTGGCCTTGTGGTTGTAATCGATCAGGCTTTCGCCGTAGCCGTCGAAGACCTGCACATGGCCGCGCAGCAGGTTGCTGATCGGGAAGCCGTAATCCAGCTGCAGGGCGCCGTGCGAGCGGCTGCCGGTGCGCAGCGAATGGCGTGCCATCAACGAGACTTCGTGGCCGTTGCGGTTCCAGGTCAGGGTCGCGTCACCGCGGCCCATGTAATCCTCGATGTCCGGGTTGTTGTCATCGCTGCGGGTTTCCGGGATGCGGTACCAGGGGCGCAGCACCAGCGCCCAGTTCTCGCGGTCCAGGCCGATGTTGAGCATGACCCGGTTCCAGCTGCGCGACAGTGGGTCGGCCCGGCCATTGGACTGGTGGTTCAGCGCGATGCCGGTCATGCGCCCGCGCCAGCCACCGATCGAGTAGCCGTTGCGGAAGACCATCATCACTTCCGGTTCGTAATTGGTTTCGCGGAAGGGGCGCGAATCCTCGCTGTTGTAGGCCTGCCAGCGCGAGCTCTGGGTGTAGCCGGCCCAGATGTCGCCGTTGTCGCCGAACAGGTTTTCGGCGATCTTGGTCTTGAAACTGATCTGGAACTTCAGCTCGGCACTGTCCAGCACCTGCGGCGTGGTGACCGTGTTGGCCGGATTCGGCGAATGCGGTGTGGTGTTGCGGTCGCTGGTCCAGAACGCAGGCAGCAGGTACACCGGCTTGTAGGCGCGCAGCTGGAACGGGCCGAGCTTGGAGTCCTCGGCCAGTTCCCAGCGGCTGTCCAGCAGTGAGCCCCGGCCAGCGTTTGCCAGCGCGCTGTCGGGCTCTGCTGGGCGGAGCAGATCACTGACCCGCTCGCGCAGTTTCTCTTCGCCCTGGCTTACGCGTGCAGTCTGTCGTTCTTCGCGACGGGCCTGTGCTGCTGCCTCGGCGGCAGCGTCGGCCTCGGCGGTGGACTGCGCGGAGCGCCCGAACTGCCGGTCATAACAGGCCAGGCGGGCAGCGTCTGTGGTAATCGCCGCACATGCGGCCGGCGAGGCTTCGGCGCTGGGCGCGAACTCCTGCGCAGCGAGCGGAGCACTGGCCAAGGCCAGCGCCAGCGGTGCGAGGCGGGGAAGCAGCGGGGGGAGGGTCATTCCAGCAGGCCCTTCGGTGAATACGGGAGTCGCACAGTGTGGCGGCTGTACCGGGTCGCGGCCAGCCCCCACGGTTTATGCACGCCCACCGCGTGCGTGCGGCGTGAAGGCGGTGCCGATTACAGGAACCACGCGAAGGCGAACAGGCCAAGCATCGCGATCACTACGGCCAGTTTCAGCGCCAGGCCGAGCAGGATGCCGAGCCAAGTGGCCAGTCCCACCCTGGTCGAGCGGCCCAGCTCGCGGGTGTGCCAGTACTCGCCGAGCAGGGCGCCGAGCAGTGGGCCCGCAAACAGGCCGATGGGCATGAAGAACAGCCCCACGATGCTGCCGGCGAAGGTGCCCCACAGCGCCTTGCGGCTGGCACCCACCCGCTGTGCACCCACTACGGTGGCCAGCACGTCCGCCAGCAGCGAGAGCACGGTCAGTACGCCCAGCGCAACCAGGGTCGGCCAGCCGACGTGGACGAAGCCGTCCGCCCAGGCCGCCAGCAGCAGTCCGATGAACACCAGCGGGATGCCGGGCAGGGCCGGGAGGATGACGCCCGCGATGCCGGCGAGGACAAAAATGACCGCTAGCAGATACAAGATGAATGAGAGTCCCATGCTGTCCCGTATGGTGGCCTTTTTGGGGTTGACAGTGAAAGATTTTGCCAGTTGCTTTTTCGTTTTGGGCGGGTTAAGTTGCAGTCGCTGAGCTTGGCAAGGTCACCGTGGATCGTGGCCTGATGAAGCAAGATCTTCCCGATCCGCTGCATCGATGCACCTCGCTTCCCCCTTGCTTGTCAGCCGCCCACCAGGCGTTTCCAACAACAAGAGAGAGTCACCAGGGAGTTAGTGAGATGTCTGATCGCGAGACCGGTACCGTCAAGTGGTTCAACGATGCGAAGGGCTTCGGCTTCATCAGCCGTGAAAACGGCGAAGACGTGTTCGTGCACTTCCGCGCCATCCAGACCCAGGGCTTCAAGAGCCTGAAGGAAGGCCAGAAGGTCACCTTCACCGTCGTGCAGGGCCAGAAAGGCCTGCAGGCCGACGCCGTGCAGCCGACCTGATCGCGCTGCAAGCCGTCGCATGAAAAAGGCCCGCGCAAGCGGGCCTTTTTCTTTGCGATCGGCCCGGTGCAGATCAGCGCAGGATGACCTTGCCGTTGACTACGCGCACGTAGGTGTTTTCGCGGATGCCGCCGAGGTCGCGCTGGTTGACCACGATGGTGCGGCCATCGTCCATGCGCACGCTGATGTCGTAGGTATCGCTGGTGACGTTCTTCTGGATCTGGTTGCCCGCCAGCGCGCCGCCGACCGCGCCAGCAGCGGCGGCGATGTTCTTGTTGCCACGGCTGCCGCCGGTGTGGTCGGAGATCTCGTGGCCAGCCACCGCGCCGACGATGCCGCCGAGGATCGCGCCGGTCGCGCTGGGCGCAGTGCGGCCCGAGGGCACGGTGTTGATGCGGGTGACGATGCCGCAGTCGGCACAACGGCCCTGGTTGTAGCCGCCGTTGTTGTAGCCGTTGTTGTAGCCGCCACCGCCATAGCCGGGGGAGGTGGCACAGCCAGCCAGGGCGAGGGTAGCGATGGCGCTGGCGGCGATGAGCTGGATCTTCATGGGGCGTCTCCTGGCCGTGAAGGCGGGTGCGTTGGGTGGTACTGCGTCGTGCAGCAGGGTGGACGAATCGTCCCCTTTTGAACGTGAACAAGGCGCCAACCGCGCAGCCCTTGCCCGGCTGCAGGATGAATGCGGCTCAGCGGAAGTCCTGGTGGCAGGCGCGGCAATCGGCCTGCACCGTTTCCACCACCTGCGCCAGGGCCGTGCAGTCGTTGGGCGGCGCGGCCAAGGCGGCATTGAGGCTGCCGCGCAGCTGGCTGGCATGCTGCTGGAACTGCGCGCTGTCCTTCAGCCCGGGGAAGGCAAGATCCAGGTCGTTGGACAGCAAGCGCATTGCCTGCAACCGCGGCACGCTGTCGGCCAGGCTGCAGCGGTTCTGCTGCTGGGCCTGCAGCAGCAGCTGCGACTGCCGTTGCATCACCTGCATCAGGCTGTCGGGGAACGGGTCGCGGCGGGACTGCAGGGCACGGCCGACCATCACCGTGGCGACCAGCCCGATCAGCAGGCCCAGGCCGAGCACGAACAGGTAACGGTAGGCAGGGGACGGGCGGCGGGGCGGGCTGGCGTTCATGGCAGGCTCTCCGGCGTGCAACGGTGGGTCCGATGCCGGCGCGCAGCAGGTGCCGGCAGGTGCACGTTAAAATAGCGGCATGAACGAACTGGTCAAACAACGCTTCGCCGGCATCGAACGGCTGTATGGCGTGGGCGCACTCGAGCGCCTGCAGGGCAGCCGCGTGGCGGTGGTGGGCATGGGCGGCGTCGGCTCGTGGGTGGTGGAGGCATTGGCCCGCTCTGCGGTCGGCCACCTGACCCTGATCGATGCCGATGACATCTGCGTGTCCAACACCAACCGGCAGCTGCCGGCGATGGAAGGCAACTACGGCCGCAACAAGGCCGAGGCGATGGCCGAGCGTTGCCGCGCGATCAACCCGGACATCGAGGTCGATGCCGTGCAGGCATTCCTGACCGTGTCGAACATGGCCGAGTTGCTGGACCGTGGCTTCGACTTGGTGATCGATGCCTGCGACAGCTTCCGGGTCAAGGTCGAGACGATCGCCTGGTGCCGTCGCCGCAAGCTGCCGCTGCTGACCGTGGGGGCTGCCGGTGGTCGCACCGATCCGACCCTGGTGCGCATCCGCGATGTCTCGCGCACCGAGCACGATGCCATGCTGGCACTGATCCGCAAGAAGCTGCGCAGCGAGTTCAACTTCCCTAGGAATGCCAAGCGCTACTTTGGCGTGCCGGCGGTGTATTCGCTGGAGAACGTGAAGTACCCGCAGGCCGATGGCAGTGTCTGCGGCATCCGGCCGAACCTGGGCGCCGATGCGGCATTGAAGCTCGATTGTGGTGCAGGCCTGGGGGCAGCGACCCACATCACCGGTGCGTTTGCCTTCGCCGCAGTGGGCAAGGCGCTGGAAATGCTGCTGGAGCCGAAGAAGGTGAAGGCCGACGTGGCTGAAGCCCACGCCGACGCATGACGGTAGACGCCGGCCGCTGGCCGGCATTGCCGTTGATCGTCGCCGATTCGATCAACACGCAAGTGCAGCCGGTAGCGCCGGGCCCTGCCCGGTGGCGGGTCCGCCGCCCGTTACAACGCTGGCAGAGCGAACAGCCGTCGCGCGTTCTCCGTCGTGGCATGTGCAACGGCTTCAACGTCCATTCCGCGCAGTGCCGCGACATGGCGGGCGATGACCGCCAGCCGTGCCGGTTCGTTGCGCTGGCCGCGGATGCCGGCGTCAGGCTGGTCGGGCGCGTCGGTCTCCAGCAGCAGCTGTTCCAGCGGCATCCCGCGCACCAGGCGCTGCAGCCGTTGCGCGCGTTCGTAGGTCAGCGGACCACCGAGACCGAGCAGGAAGCCCTGCCGGTGCAGCTGCGCAGCCTGTTCGGGGCTGCCGGAAAAGCTGTGCACCACGCCGCGCAGGCCGCCGATACGGCGGATCGCGGCGATCACCGCGTCCACCGCGCGTCGCGCGTGCACGATTACCGGCAGCTCGAACTCGCGGGCCAGTTGCAGCTGACCGATGAAATACGCCTGTTGCGCCTCCTCATCCAGCCCCTCGACGAAGAAATCCAGCCCGCATTCGCCGATCGCACACGGGCGTTCGCGCTCGATCCATTCGCGCAGCAGCGGCAGATGGTCGGGCCGGTGCTCGGCCAGGAACATCGGGTGCAGCCCGTAGGCCGGATGCAGCCCCGGCGCCTGCTGGCAGACCACGCGCAGCTTCGGCCAGCTGGCCGCGGTCACCGCCGGCACCACCTGCAGGCGCACGCCAGCGGCCTGCGCGCGCGCGATCACGGCGCTGCGGTCACTGTCGAACTCGCCGGCATCGAGGTGGCAGTGGCTGTCGACCAGCGGGCTCAACGCTGTTCCAGCGACGGCGCAACCGTGGCAGCGTGGCGGCTTTTCCAGTTGGCCAGCAGCAGGGTGCCGAAGCCGAGCACCAGCTCATCGACGAACGGGATCGGGTCCGGGATGAACAGCGTCAGCACGAACAGGCCCGCTGTAAGCTTGAACAGGGTGGGGTAGCGCAGCCGGCGGGCCCATTGCAGTACCGGCAGCAGCATCGGGTTGGCCATGGCGGAAATCCTCGTGGGGAATATGCAAACGCTACCACGGGCCCAGCATTTCCCGATGCTGAATGGGTTACAGGAATGAGCAGGAAATGTGGAGATTCCGTTCAGGCAGCGCATGCTGCAATCTGGTTCGAGAACGTTGCGGATGGTCCGCAAGGAGCAGGTCATGAAAAGCACAACTACAACTGTCCTGGTCGCAGCGGGCGCGCTGCTGGTCGGTGGCATCGCCACCGCCGCCTTCATGAAGAGTGGCGACAAATCGCCCGATTCCATCAGCGCCACCACCCCCAATGGCGAGTCGCGCCTGGTCGACGGCAGTGCCACCGACGATGGCGCACGTGGTGACAGGCTCGACCCGTCTGCGCCGCGTGGGCTGGAATACGCCGACGTGCTGAAGGTCGACCCGATCACCGAGAAGCAGAAGGCCTACGCCACTGTGATCGGCACCGATCCGGTGCGCGAGACTTCCACCACCCAGACCCCGCACGAGGTGTGCCAGGACGTGACCGTGCAGGAACGCCTGCCGGAGCGTGATGGCAACGTCGGTGGCACCGTGGTCGGCGCCGTGGTCGGCGGCCTGCTCGGCAACCAGGTTGGCGGCGGCAACGGCAAGAAGGCCGCGACCGCCGCAGGCGCGGTGGCCGGTGGCTTCATCGGCAACCAGATCGACAAGCGCCACGTGGGTGGCCGCGTGGTCAACCGCACCGAGCGCCAGTGCCACACCGAGACCGCCACCTCCGAGTCGAGCCGTGTTACCGGCTACAACGTGACCTACCGCAACGAAGACGGCACCACCGGTACCATGCGCATGGCCAGCAAGCCGGGCAACCGCATCGCCATGGGCACCAATGACGTGGTGAAGGGCTACAACGTGACCTACCGCTACGACGGCGCCGAGAAGACCGTGCGCATGGACAACAAGCCGGCCAGCGATCGCCTGCCGGTGGTCGATGGCCAACTGGTCACGCAGACCGCTGCTGCCGGCGCCACTGCGGCCACGCGCCAGTAATCCAGAATACGTGCTGTACCCGACGGGCCGGCGCATGCCGGCCCGTTTCGTTGTGAGCGCGGGCATTCATCCGTGTGGAGGCCGAATCCACCATCATGGTGGCCCCTTCGACATGGAGTCGGCATGAGCATCTTCGACCTGCGCCTGGAAACCGAGCGCCTGATCCTGCGCCCGCTGCGGCGCGAGGACTACGAACCCTATCTGGCGTTCTGCGCCGACGAGGAAACGATGCGCACCCTCGGTGGCGTGCAGCCGCCTTCGGTAGCCTGGCGCGGCTTCTGCAGCCTGGCTGGCGCCTGGCAGCTGTTCGGCTTCTCGATGTTCAGCGTGATCGAAAAATCCAGCGGGGACTGGATCGGGCGGATGGGCCCCTGGCAACCGCAGGACTGGCCGGGTACCGAGGTCGGCTGGGGCATCCGCCGCGCCAGCTGGGGCCGGGGCTATGCGCCGGAAGCGGCGGTCGCGGCGATCGACTGGGCCTTCGACACGCTGGGTTGGCACGAGGTGATCCATACCATCGCCGAGAACAACGACAACTCGCGGGCGGTCGCGCGCAAGCTCGGCAGCAGGTTGCTGCGCATGGGCGAATTGCCGCCGCCGTACAACGACAAACCAATGCAGATCTGGGGCCAGTCGCGCGAGCAGTGGCGGCAACGCGCGCGCTGAGCGTTGCCTGGTAGTGCCGGCCGCTGGCCGGCAACCATGTTGCGGCAGCATTCGTGCAATCGCCGGCCCGCGGCCAGCGTTACCTGGTTGCCATGCTGCATCCGCGCTTGGCATTCCCTGGCGCACTTGCCAGACTGCACGCAGCCGGCCGCCGGCCGGATCCGATGGAGCAGGCAATGGTGGAAGAGCGCGTCCCGCTGACGGTGCATGGCATGTCGGTCTCGGGCAATTGCCACAAGGTCCGGCTGCTGCTTGAGCAGCTCGGGAGCCGTTACCGCTGGGTGGAAGTGGACAGTGCCCATGGCCAGACCCACACGCCCGAATTCCTTGCGCTCAACCCGAATGCCAAGGTGCCGCTGATCGTCCGCGACGACGGCCGCGTGCTGACCGAATCCAACGCGATCCTGTTCTGGCTGGCCGAAGGCACGCCCTACCTGCCCAGCGATGGCTGGGAGCGTGCGCAGGCGTTGAGCTGGATGTTCTTCGAGCAGTACACGCACGAGCCGTGCGTGGCGGTAGCGCGCTTCATCCGGGGCTGGACGGCGCCCGACTCGCCACGCCGCGCCGAGCTGCCACGGTTGCACGAGCGCGCCGCCACCGCGCTGGCGGTGATGGAGCAGCACCTTCGCCAGGCGCAGTGGTTCACCGGCAGCAGCTACGGCATCGCCGATATCGCCCTGTTTGCCTACACCGACGTGGCAGGCGAGGGCGGCATCAGCCTGGAGCCATTCCCCGAGGTGCGCGCCTGGCTGCAGCGCGTGCGTGCGCAGCCGCGCTTCCTGCCGATGCCGGCGGTGACCGCCGAGGTGCGCTCGCGTTTCGAGGCGGCTTGATGCCCACAGGGTAGCGCCCGGTATTGCCGGGCGGAACGCAACAACGACACGGAGGGTGTTCGATGTTCGCTGTGGTTCCGGATCCGATTCCCGCACGCATGCGGGGGCTCAACCGCGCCGAGGTGTGCGACGTCAATTTCCTTGAGGCGGTGCGCGGGTGGCGCGGGACGCCGCGCCCGCGACCCGCGGCAGATGCTCCGATCCTGCCCGGCAGTACGCTCACCGCTGCCGCCTTCGATGAACTGTTCGACTCGCAGCTGGCCAGCCGCCAGCTGGACCTGATGGCGCGCGTGCTGCGCGTGCAGAACAAGGTCTTCTACACCATCGGGTCGTCCGGCCATGAAGGCAACGCGCTGCTGGCGCGGGCCTGCCGGCACACCGATCCTGCCTTCCTGCACTATCGTTCCGGCGCCTTCATGGCCGAGCGTTCGCGCCAGGTGCCGGGCATCGACCCGTTGCGCGATGCTGCGCTTTCCTTCGCTGCCTGCGCCGATGATCCGGCCAGTGGTGGCCGCCACAAAGTGTGGGGCAGCAAGCCGCTGTGGGTGCTGCCGCAGACTTCGACCATCGCCTCGCACCTGCCGAAAGCGCTGGGCACCGCGCTGGCCATCGAGAGTGGCAAGCGGCTGGCGCAGGCGCTGCCGGTTCCCGCCGACAGTATCGTGCTCTGCTCGTTCGGCGACGCCTCGGCCAATCACGCTACCGCGCAGACGGCGTTCAACACCGCGATGTGGGCGGCCTACCAGAAACTGCCGGCGCCAATCCTGTTCGTCTGCGAGGACAACGGCCTGGGCATCTCGGTGAAGACCCCCGATGGCTGGATCGCCGAGCGCTTCAGCCACCAGCCGGGGCTGGACTATTTCTTCGCCGATGGGCTGGACCTGGCCACCGGGCACGCCCAGGTGCAGGCTGCGGTGGAACACTGCCGGCGAACGCGGCGACCGACTTTCCTGCATCTGCGCACCACGCGCCTGATGGGCCACGCCGGCACCGACTTCGAAGTGGAATGGCGGGCGTTGCCGGAGCTGTGCGCGGCCGAGGCGCAGGATCCGCTGCTGCGCTCGGCGCAGATCGCACTGGAGTCGGGCTGGATGGATGCGGCGGCGATCGAGACGGCCTACGAGACGATGCGTGCGCGCTGCATGGCCGCTGCGACCGAGGCTGAAGGCGGGGCGAAGCTGGGGTCGCTGCGGGAGGTGATGGCGCCGCTCGCACCGTACACGCCGGCAGCGGTGCAGGCCGAAGCGCAGCGCGAGGTCGCTGCCGAAGCGCGCGAGGCACTCTATTGTGGTATCGAGGCATTGCCCGAACGACAGGCGCCGCGGCATCTGGCGATCCAGATCAACCACGGCCTGCAGGAATTGCTGGCGAAGTATCCGCAGAGCCTGCTGTTCGGCGAGGACGTGGCCCAGAAGGGCGGTGTGTACACTGTCACAAAGGATCTGCTGCGCCGCTTCGGGCCACGCCGGGTGTTCAACACCCTGCTGGACGAAACCATGATCCTGGGCATGGCGCAGGGCCTGGCCAACATGGGCATGCTGCCGATTCCGGAAATCCAGTACCTGGCCTACCTGCACAATGCCATCGACCAGCTGCGTGGCGAGGCCTGTTCGCTGCAGTTCTTCTCCAACGACCAGTACCGCAACCCGATGCTGCTGCGGGTGGCCGGGCTGGGCTACCAGAAGGGCTTCGGCGGCCACTTCCACAACGACAACTCGATCACCGCCCTGCGCGACATCCCCGGGCTGGTGGTCGGCTGCCCGTCGCGCGGCGACGATGCGGTGATGATGTTGCGCACGCTGGCGGCGCTGGCCCGGGTGGATGGGCGCGTGGCCGTGTTCCTGGAGCCGATCGCGCTGTACATGAGCAAGGACCTGCATGAGCCGGGCGATGGCCAGTGGCTGTTCGACTATCCGGCCCAGGGCCGGGCACTGGTGCCGGGCGAAGGCCGTGTTTACGGGCCGGAGGCGGGCGATCTGGTGGTCTACACGTATGGCAACGGCGTGCCGATGGCGTTGCGTGCAGCGCGAGCCATCGGGCAGCAGCTGGGCTGGCAGGTGCGGGTGGTCGACCTGCGCTGGCTGGTGCCGCTGGATGCCGGTTTCATCGCCGCCCAGGCCGCCAGCGCACGGCGGGTGCTGGTGCTGGACGAGGGCCGGCACAGTGGCGGGGTGGGCGAGGGCGTGGTGACCGCACTGGTCGAGGCCGGTTTCGGCCATCTGCCACTGCGCCGGGTCTGCGGTGCCGATACCTACACCCCGTTGGCGGGGGCAGCAATGTTCGGGCTTCCAAGCGACAATGCGGTGATTGGCGCCGCCCTTGAACTGGCGCAGGAACCTTGATGCATGTGTGGATTGGCGGGAATGTTGTTGCCGGCGCCTGTGGCGTCGGCCGAGCTACTGCAGGCGCAGGTGCTGGCCATGGGCGAAGCGCTGCACCATCGCGGGCCGGATGATGGCGGCAACTGGGTCGATGCCGGTGCAGGCATCGCGCTGGCACACCGTCGCCTGAGCATTCTCGACCTGTCGCCGCTCGGCCACCAGCCGATGGCTTCGGCCGACGGCCGCTATGTGATGGCGTACAACGGCGAGGTCTACAACTTCGCTGCCCTGCGTGCAGAACTGGAGCCATTGGGGCATGTCTTCCGTGGTCACTCCGACACCGAGGTGCTGCTGGCAGCGATCCTGCAATGGGGCATGGAAGACACCCTGCAGCGCTGCAACGGCATGTTCGCCATCGCGCTGTGGGACCGCCAGCAGCAATGCCTGTGGCTGGCCCGCGACCGCGTTGGCAAGAAGCCGTTGTACTACGGCTGGGCCGGGGACACCCTGGTGTTCGGCTCCGAACTGAAGGCGCTGTGGCAGCACCCGGCCTTCGACAACGACATCGACCGTGACGCACTGACCCTGCTGCTGCGGCTGGACTACATTCCAGCCCCGCACAGCATCCACCAGCGCTGCTACAAGCTGATGCCGGGCCGCGTGCTGCGCCTGGATGCCGAAGCCGTGGCGGCGGGCGCTTCGGCGCATCGCCCGGAACAGGCGCAGCGCCCCTACTGGGATGCACGTGCACGCATGCAGGCGGCGCTGGCTGCGCCGTTCCAGGGCCGCATCGAGGAGGCCGAGGAGCAGCTGGACGGGCTGCTGCGCGACGCAGTGGCGCTGCGCATGGTGGCCGACGTGCCGGTGGGCGTGTTCCTGTCCGGGGGTACCGATTCGTCGCTGGTGGCGGCGCTGATGCAGGCGCAGAGCGGGCAGCCGGTGCACAGTTTCAGCATCGGATTTACCGATTCGAGCCACGACGAGGCGCCGCTGGCCAAGGAACTGGCCGCGCACCTGGGCTGTGACCACACCGAACTCTACGTGAGTGGCGCCGATGCACTGGCGGTGGTGCCGCAGTTGCCGGCGATGTTTGACGAACCCTTCGCCGATGCCTCGCAGGTACCGACCGCGCTGGTCGCCCGGCTGGCGCGGCAGGGCGTGACCGTGGCGCTTTCCGGCGATGGTGGCGATGAACTGTTCTTCGGCTACACCCGCTATGTGCGCGCGCTGCGCAACTGGCAGATGCTGGGGCGCGTGCCTGGGCCGCTGCGGCGCTGGATGGGCGCGCGCTCCCAGCAGCAGGGCGAGGCCTCGCGTACCGGCGGCCTGGCCGCGCTGTTGGCCGAGTCCGGCGCGCGTGGCATCGGTGACGTGTACCGCAACCGCATCTCGCGCTGGCGCGACCCGACAGCGGCAGTGCCGGGCGCGCAGGCTGCCGGCAGCTTCTATGATCTGGCCGATCCGTTGCACGGCGCCGGCACACCGGCCGACGCGATGATGCTGGCCGATTACCTGACCTACCTGCCGGATGATCTGCTGTGCAAGGTCGACCGGACCTCGATGGCGGTCAGCCTGGAAGCGCGCGCACCGTTGCTGGATTCACGCGTGGCCGAGTTCGCCTGGTCGCTGCCGCTGGGCTTCAAGCGCAGTGAGACCACCAGCAAGGTGCTGCTCAAGCGCGTGCTGGGCCGTTATGTGCCGCAGTCGATGGTGCACCGTCCCAAGCGCGGTTTCGGCGCACCGGTCAGTGACTGGCTGAAGGGCGACCTGCGGCCGTGGGCCGAAGACCTGTTGCAGCCGGCACGGCTGGAGCGGGAGGGCGTGCTGTCGGCGGCCGCCATACAGCCGCTGTGGCAGCAGTTCCTCGGCGGCCAGCGCAAGTGGCATACCCATCTGTGGAACGTGCTGATGTTCCAGGCCTGGCAGGCGCATTGGCGGCAGGTGCGTGCGGGCGTGACGGGCGGCTGATCTTCACCGGCCTGCAAGGGCCCGGCGACTAGGCTGGTGCTCCCGCACCGTGAGGAGTATGTCCCGATGTCCGTCCCCACCATCGCCGTGTTCGTTGGCAGCCTGCGCAAGGATTCCTGCAACCGCAAGCTGGCCCATGCGCTGGAGAAGCTCGCCGGTGATCGCGCGCGCTTCCAGTATGTGCAGATCGGCGATCTGCCGTTGTACGACCAGGATTTCGACGCCGATTATCCGCCGCAGGGCACCCGGCTGAAGGACCAGGTGCGCGCCGCCGACGCGGTGCTGTTCGTGACACCCGAGTACAACCGGTCGGTGCCCGGCGTGCTCAAGAACGCCATCGATATCGGATCGCGCCCGTATGGTGACAGTGCGTTTGCCGGCAAGCCGGCGGCGGTGATCGGCGCCTCCATCGGCCAGATCGGCACCGCCGTGGCCCAGCAGCATCTGCGCAACAGCCTGGCCTTCCTGGACATGCACGTGCTCGGCCAGCCAGAGGCATTCATTCATTTCAAGGACGGCCTGATCGATGCCGACGGCACGGTCCACAACGAGGGCACGCAGAAATTCCTGCAGGGCTATATGGACCGGTTCCTGGCGCTGATCGCGGTGCACGTCAAGGGCGATTGACGCCAGCGGTCGACACCCCCATCTGCGATAATGCGTGCTCGGGCGCCGCAACGGCGCCCGTCGCAGGCAGTGCGACGCTCCCACGCCAGTCTGGCCAGGTACCGGCGGATATCCCCCGTTTTCCCACGGTTTATCCACAGGCTTGTCCATCGCCGCCGGGGGCGGCACATGCCTACACTCGTCTCGCCCACTTTTGCAGGAAACATCGCAGCATGTCCGCTCGCCCCGGCTTCCGTTCCAACCGCAGAGAGCGCGGTGATGGCTTCGATCGCGAACGCGACGAGTCGCGCATCGACCAGCTGCGGGTACCGCCGCATTCGGTGGAAGCCGAGCAGGCGGTGCTGGGTGGCCTGATGCTGGCCCCGGAGGCCTACGACCGGGTCAATGACCAGCTGACCGAAAGCGACTTCTACCGCCGCGACCACCAGATGATCTATCGCGCAATCCGTGAGCTGTCCGAGCGCGAGCGGCCGTTCGATGCGGTGACCTTGGGCGAGTGGTTCGAATCGCAGGGCAAGATGGAACTGGTGGGTGATGGCGCCTACCTGGTCGAGCTGGCCAGTACCACGCCGTCAGCCGCCAACATCGTGGCCTATGCCGAGATCGTGCGTGACAAGGCGGTGCTGCGGCAGCTGATCCAGGTCGGCACGGATATCGTCAACGACGGCTTCCAGCCCGAAGGGCGTGACAGCAGCGAGCTGCTGGCCTCGGCAGAAAAGAGCGTGTTCGCCATCGCCGAACAGGGCGCACGCGGCCGTACCGATTTCGTGGCGATGCCCGGTGCACTGAAGGATGCCTTCGAAGAGCTGCGCAGTCGTTTCGAGAACGGCGGCAACATTACCGGCCTGCCGACCGGTTATACCGATTTCGACGCAATGACCTCCGGCCTGCAGCCGACCGACCTGATCATCCTTGCCGCGCGCCCGGCCATGGGCAAGACCACCTTCGCACTGAACATCGCCGAGTACGCAGCGATCAAATCGAAGAAAGGCGTGGCCGTGTTCTCGATGGAAATGTCGGCCGCGCAGTTGGCAATGCGCCTGATTTCCTCCAATGGCCGCATCAACGCGCAGCGCCTGCGTACCGGCCAGCTGGAAGACGAGGACTGGAGCCGTGTCACCAGCGCGATCAAGATGCTGAAGGAAACCAAGATCTTCATCGACGACACGCCCGGCGTGTCGCCTGAAGTGCTGCGTTCCAAGTGCCGCCGCCTCAAGCGCGAGCATGACCTGGGCCTGGTGGTGATCGACTACCTGCAGCTGATGAGCGTGCCGGGCAACAGCGAGAACCGCGCGACTGAAATCTCGGAAATCTCGCGTTCGCTGAAGGGCCTGGCCAAGGAACTGAACGTTCCAGTGATCGCGTTGTCGCAGCTCAACCGCTCGCTGGAAACGCGTACCGACAAGCGCCCGGTGATGGCCGACCTTCGCGAATCGGGCGCAATCGAGCAGGACGCGGACATGATCGTCTTCATCTACCGCGACGATTACTACAACAAGGAAAATTCGCCAGACAAGGGCTTGGCCGAGATCATCATCGGCAAGCACCGTGGTGGCCCGACCGGTTCGTGCAAGCTGAAGTTCTTTGGCGAATACACCCGATTCGACAACCTGGCCCACGATTCGGTCGGTTCGTTCGAGTAACGGTCGTGCCGGCCGTTGGCCGGCAACCGCCATCGGGCGCTGTAGAGCCCAAGGCAGCGGCAGGAGCCGCTGTCAGCGCCCCCGTGCAGCGCCGGTTCCATGCGGTCGCCACGAAGCGCAGCCGGGCATGGGCTCGGCGTTGCACCGGCGCTGGGTCGGTTTCATCGCCACCAGCCCGGTTTCGTCGCAAACCGTTTGCGCGCGGCAAGGGCAGGGCGCCAACGTGTCGGCAGGCGGCAAGGTGCCGCCACAAGGAGACCGTGATGAAGACCCTGTTCGCGCTCGGTGTGTGGTGCGTGCTGTTCGTGCTGTGCTGGCCGCTGGCGGTCCTCGCCCTGATCGCGTGGCCGTTTGTCTGGTTGCTGAGCCTGCCGTTCCGCTTGGTCGGCATCACGTTCTCGGCGCTGTTCGCGTTCCTGCGCGCGCTGTTCATGCTGCCCGCGCGCCTGCTCGGCGGCGGCCCGGTGGCGGCATGAGGGCGGTGGTGCTGGTCGCGCTGGCATTGCTTGCGGGGCCGGCACCGGCCACACCGGTGTCACCGTCGTCCGCATGGCTGGAACGACAGCAGGCCGCCGCTGCCGATGAGGCGGATGCTGCAGCGGCCAGGGCGGTCAAGCCCAGGGAGCGCTGCCGGGTGGTGAAGGAGTGGAAGGCGGGTGGAACCGTGGTCCAGCACCGCATCTGTGACGATCCGCCGAAGAAGCCGGCCGGAAAGGTGTAGCGCCGAGCCCAATGCTCGGCGGCCTGTGCAGGGCAGCCGAGCGTGGGCTCGGCACTACAGGGAAATGAGCAACAAAAAACCCCGCCGAAGCGGGGTTCCTTGCATCCGGCCATGCCGGCCAGCGGCCGGCACAACCCGCGAACGATCAGTTCGCCTTGTGGATGGCGCGCTTGCTGACCGCCATCGCCGCGTCGTGGATCACTTCCGACAGCGACGGGTGGGCGTGGCAGATGCGGGCCAGGTCGTCGGCCGAGCCGCTGAATTCCATGGTCAGCACGCCTTCGTGCACCAGCTCGGAGACGTTGGCGCCGACCAGGTGCATGCCGAGGATGCGATCGGTTTCGGCATGGGCCAGGATCTTCACGAAGCCCGCCGGCTCGATCATCGCCACGGCACGGCCGTTGGCGGCGAACGGGAAGCTGCCGGCCTTGTACGGAATGCCCTCGGCCTTCAGCTGGGCTTCGGTCTTGCCGACCCAGGCCAGTTCCGGCTCGGTGTAGATGACCCACGGAATGGTGTCGAAGTTGACGTGGCCCGGCAGGCCGGCGATCAGCTCAGCCACCGCGATGCCTTCCTCGAAGCCCTTGTGCGCCAGCATCGGGCCGCGCACGCAGTCGCCGACCGCCCACACGCCGTCGACGCCGGTGTGGCAGTGCGCATCGACTTCAATCTGGCCGCGCTCGTTGACCTTGACGCCGGTGCCTTCGGCCAGCAGGCCCTTGGTGGCGGCGCGACGGCCCACGGCCACCAGCAGCTTGTCCACGGTCAGGGTCTTTTCGCCTTCGGCGTCGGTGTAGGTGACGATAACTTCCTTCTTCTTGCCCTTGCCGGTGATCTCGGTCTTGGAAACCTTGGCATTGAGCTTGATGTCCAGGCCCTGCTTCTTGAACTCCTTGGCAGCGGTCTTGGCCACTTCGGCGTCAGCAGCGGCCAGGAACTCCGGCATGGCTTCCAGGATGGTCACTTCAGCGCCCAGGCGCTTCCACACGCTGCCCAGTTCCAGGCCGATCACGCCGGCGCCGATCACCGCCAGGCGGTTCGGCACTTCGGTGAAGTCCAGGCCGCCGACGTTGTCGACGATGGTCTCGCCGTCGAACTTGGCGAACGGCAGCTCGATCGAATCCGAACCGGCCGCGATGATGACGTTGGTGCCCTTCAGCTCGACTTCCGAACCGTCGTGCTGCTTCACCTTGACCACGTTGCCTGGCTGCAGCTGGCCGAAGCCGTAATAGGCGGCGACCTTGTTGGCCTTGAACAGCATGCCGATGCCGCCGGTGAACTGCTTGACGATCTTGTCCTTGCGGCCAATCATCGCCTCGACGTCGATCTTGGCATCCTTGAAGCTGATGCCGTGGTCGCCAAAGATGTGGCCCATGTTCCAGAACTGGCGCGAGGAATCCAGCAGCGCCTTGGACGGGATGCAGCCCACGCGCAGGCAGGTGCCGCCGAGGGCCGGCTTGCCGTCCTTGCCCAGCGCTGCGTCGATGCAGGCGGTCTTCAGGCCCAGCTGGGCCGCGCGGATGGCAGCGTGGTAACCGGCCGGGCCGGCACCGATGACGACGACGTCGAATTGTTCAGCCATTGAATTATTCCTTGATGCATTACCAGAACCCCTCCGCGCAGGCGCGGAGGGGCGGGAGGTTTCTTACAGGCCGAACAGCATGCGGCCCGGGTTTTCCAGCTGGTTCTTGATGTCCACCAGGAACTGCACCGAGTCCTTGCCGTCGATGATGCGGTGGTCGTAGGACAGCGCCAGGTACATCATCGGCGCGATCACGACCTGGCCGTTCTGGGCGATCGGACGCTCCTTGATGGCGTGCATGCCCAGGATGGCGCTCTGCGGCGGATTGATGATCGGGGTCGACAGCAGCGAACCGAAGGTGCCGCCGTTGGTCACGGTGAAGGTGCCGCCCTGCAGTTCCTCCAGGCCCAGCTTGCCGTCACGTGCCTTCTTGGCGTAGTCGGCGATGGTCTTCTCGATGTCGGCGAACGACATGCGCTCGACGTTGCGCAGGACCGGCGTGACCAGGCCCTTTTCGGTCGAGACGGCGATCGAGATGTCCGAGTAGCCGTGGTAGATGATGTCGTCGCCGTCGATCGAGGCGTTGACGAGCGGGAAACGCTGCAGCGCGTTGGCGGCGGCCTTCACGAAGAAGCTCATGAAGCCCAGCTTGATGCCGTGGGCCTTGACGAACTCGTCCTGCAGTTCCTTGCGCGCGGCCGAAACCTTGGACAGGTCGACTTCGTTGAAGGTGGTCAGCATGGCGGTGGAGTTCTTCGACTCCATCAGGCGCTCGGCAATGCGCTTGCGGATGCGGGTCATCGGCACGCGCTCTTCCGGACGAGCGCCACCGGCCTTGCCGGCGCCGCCGTTGCGGGCGAAGTTGACGATGTCTTCCTTGGTCACCGCGCCACGACGGCCGGTGCCGTCGACGTCGGCCGGGTTCACGCCTTCGGTGATGGCGGTGAAGCGGGCGCCCGGCGGCAGCGCGTCGGCGGCCGACTTGGCAGCCGGGGCCGGCGCAGCGGCAGCGGCCGGAGCAGCGGCGGCCGGTGCGGCTTCAGCCTTCTTCTCTTCAGCGGCCGGGGCCGGAGCCGCAGCTACGGCGCCTTCTTCGATGATCGCCACGACCTGGCTGGAGGTCACGGTATCGCCTTCCTTGAACTTGATTTCCTTGAGCACGCCGTCAACCGGCGACGGCACTTCCAGGACGACCTTGTCGGTTTCCAGGTCAAGCAGGTTTTCGTCGCGCTTGACGGCGTCGCCCACCTTCTTGTGCCAGGTGGCGATGGTGCCGTCGGCGACGGATTCGGGCAGTACCGGGGCTTTGACTTCGGTGGCCATTGCGGGAGCTTCCTGGTTTGTCTTCTAAATAGGGGGGAGAGTTATTCAGCGACCTGGTCGTTGAACGGGTTGACCAGTGCGTCGGCGATCAGCTGCTGCTGCTCGCGGACATGGTCAGCCATGTGACCGGCAGCCGGCGAGGCCGAACGTGCGCGACCGGCGTAGTGCAGGTTCTGGCCATCGGCCAGGCAGAACTGCAGGTGGTGGCGGATCTGGTACCACGCGCCCTGATTCTGCGGTTCTTCCTGCGTCCACACCACGTCGGTGGCCTTGCCGTACTTCTTCAGCTCGGCAGCCAGCAGCGCACGCGGGAACGGATACAGTTGCTCCACGCGGATGATCGCCACGTCGTCCTGGCCACGCTTGGTCTGGTCCTCCAGCAGGTCGTAGTAGACCTTGCCCGAGCACAGCACCACGCGCTTGACCTTCTTGGCGTCGGCATTGGCGTCGCCGATCAGGTGCTGGAACTCGCCGTTGGCCAGCTCGTCGAGGGTCGACACCGCCAGCTTGTGGCGCAGCAGGGACTTCGGCGACATCACCACCAGCGGCTTGCGGGTGGTCATGTGCAGCTGGCGACGCAGCATGTGGAAGGCCTGGGCCGGAGTCGACGGCACGACCACCAGCATGTTCTCCAGCGCGCACAGCTGCAGGAAGCGCTCCAGGCGCGCCGAGCTGTGTTCGGGGCCTTGCCCTTCATAGCCGTGCGGCAGCAGCAGGGTCAGGCCGGAAATGCGGCCCCACTTGGCTTCACCGGCGGCGATGAACTGGTCGATCACCACCTGGGCGCCGTTGGCGAAGTCGCCGAACTGGCCTTCCCAGATGCACAGCGTGTTCGGATCGGTGGTGGAGAAGCCGTATTCGTAGGCCATCACCGCTTCTTCGCTCAGCAGCGAGTCGATGACGGTGGCCTTCTCCGGCGAATCCACCAGCTGCCGCAGCGGCATGTAGTAGTTGTCGGTCTTCTGGTCGTGCAGGATCGCGTGGCGGTGCGTGAACGTACCGCGGCCGACGTCCTGGCCGACCAGGCGCAGTGCATGGCCTTCGTCGAGCAGGGTGGCGTAGGCCAGGTTCTCGGCAAAGCCCCAGTCGCCCGGAATCTCGCCGGCGGCCATCTTGCGGCGGTCGTCGTAGACCTTGGCCACGCGCGAGTGCAGCTGCACTTCGTCCGGGATGGTGTTGATCAGCCTGGCCAGTTCGACCAGCTTGTTCTTCTCGACCTTGGTCGAGACCGGGTCGGACAGCTTGCCTTCCAGCAGCTTCGGCCAATCGACGAACAGCGGGCTGCTCGGCGGGGTCTTCTCGACCTTGGCCAGTTCGGTGGTCACTTCACCGGCGTCCAGCTTCTCGCGGTAGGCATCGACCATCGCCTTGCCGGCACCGGCGGCGATCACGCCTGCCTTCTCCAGCTGCTCGGCGTACATCTCGCGGGTGGTCGGGTGCTTGCGGATCACCTGGTACATCAGCGGCTGGGTGATTGCCGGTTCGTCGGCCTCGTTGTGGCCCCAACGGCGGTAGCACATCAGGTCGATGACCACGTCCTTGGCGAACTTCTGGCGGAACTCGAAGGCCAGCTGCGCGGCGAACACCACCGCTTCCGGATCATCGCCGTTCACGTGCAGTACCGGCGCGGCGATCATCTTCGCCACGTCGGTGGCATAGCGCGTGGAGCGCGTATCCAGCGGGTTGGAGGTGGTGAAGCCCACCTGGTTGTTGACCACGATGTGCACGGTGCCACCGACGGCGAAGCCGCGGGCCTGCGACATCTGGAACAGCTCCATGACCACGCCCTGGCCGGAGAAGGCCGCGTCGCCGTGGATCAGGATCGGCATCACCTGCTTGCGGGCGGTGTCCTTGCGGCGCTCCTGGCGCGAACGCACGGAACCGGCCACGACCGGGTCGGCGATTTCCAGGTGCGACGGGTTGAACGCCAGCGCCAGGTGCACCGGGCCGCCTTCAGTGGCGACGTCGGCGGAGAAGCCCATGTGGTACTTCACGTCGCCGGCCGAAGCGTGCTCGTCGT
Source organism: Stenotrophomonas sp. YJH_SMC_27 (assembly GCF_059369815.1). Lineage (NCBI taxonomy): Bacteria > Pseudomonadati > Pseudomonadota > Gammaproteobacteria > Lysobacterales > Lysobacteraceae > Stenotrophomonas > Stenotrophomonas sp. YJH_SMC_27. The sequence goes on from NZ_JCAFTA010000014.1 coordinate 44,961, forward strand.
GCTCGAACTTGCCCTCGAACTCGTCGAACAGCTTGCGCGGGTTCTTGCCCAGGGTGTTGACCAGCACGTTCAGGCGGCCGCGGTGGGCCATGCCGATCACCACGTCCTTGACGCCATCCTTGCCGGCGCTGCGGATGATGGTGTCCATCATCGGGATCAGCGAGTCGCCGCCTTCCAGCGAGAAGCGCTTCTGGCCGACGTACTTGGTGTGCAGGTAGCGCTCCAGGCCTTCGGCCGCGGTCAGGCGCTCCAGGGTGCGGCGCTGGGTGTCAGCGTCCAGCTGGTAGTTGCCACCGGCCGCTTCCAGCTTCTTGTAGATCCACTGGCGCTGCTCGACCTCGGAGATGTGCATGAACTCCGCACCGATCGAGCCGGTGTAGGTCGCCTTCAGGCGTGCCAGCAGGTCGCGCAGCTTCATGCGCGGCTGGCCGCCGACGCCGCCGGTGCTGAACTCGCTGTTGAGGTCGGCATCGGACAGGCTGTGGAACGGCAGGCCCAGGTCCGGGGTGTCGACCGGTGCGGCCAGGCCCAGCGGGTCCAGGCGGGCGTCGAGGTGGCCGCGGGAGCGGTAGGCGGTGATCAGACGACCGACATTGCGCTCGCGCTCGTCGCCCGCACCGCTGCCGGTGCCAGCTTTCAGCGCATCCTTGGCCGCGTCCGCGATGTGGGAGATGACGGCCGAGTGCGGAATGTCACCTGCTTCACGGCCCTTGAAGCCATCGAAGTAGGTTTTCCATTTGGGATCGACACTATCCGGGGAGACCAGGTACTGCTCGTACAGGTCCTCGACATAGGAGGCGTTGCCGCCGGCGAGTTGCGAAGATTGCGCAAACTGCTTCAGTTGATTGTCCACGATGGAGGGTGTTGATTCGCTTTGTGGGGTATGGCTTCAGAAGGACCCGGCAGGAATGATGAATAGCCCTGCGCGGGCGCGTTCAAACAGCCAAATTGTACCCCCAACGGGCCACGAAGGGGCATTGCCGCAGGCAACCCGCGTCCTCGGGTGCCGGTTCCAGACAGGTTGGGTCGGCGGCGCCGGCTCAGATGCCGAGCGCGCGCAGTTCGCTGCAATCGCGCGAACGGTCCCAGACACGCAGCAATTGCTGCTCGAACGGCTGCGAACGTGCAGGCAGTGCGATGCCGGCCTCGCCGTCGAGGCGATGGCCGATCAGACGAAAGTAGAAGTCGCCCGCATCGTTGAGCAGGCAGGCCGAGGCCAACGCACGGTCGACCGGATCGCTGACCTCGCGGAACCGGACCACGCTGGGCAGGCGCTGGGCCAGCGCCAGCAGTGGGGCGCCGGCAGCGGCGATCGCAGCGGCATCGTGCACGATCACCCGCAGCTGCTTGTCGTGGCGGGCAGTGACGAAGCGGCGCAGCGCGGCCTGCACCGTAGGCGTGTCGAGCAGGCCCTGGTCGAGCTGGCGGCTGTGCAGCCACAGCCGGCGACGGGCGCGGTGAATGACGGCGGTAGTGGCCGCCACGGCCTCGGCGCGGCTGTCGATGGCGCTGGCCGCGCCCAGCCGCCGCCGCATCTGCTGGTGGCCGATGCCGGCCTCCTCGAACACCTCGCCCTCGGGCAGGAAGCCCTGGCGGGCATAGAAGTCGCGGGCGGGCAGCTGGGCGTGCAGGTGCAGTTCGGCCAGGCCGAGCCGGCGCCCGGCCTCCACCAGTGCCTCCAGCAGGGCCTCACCGACGCCCTGGCTGCGATGGTCGGCCAGCACCGCCATGCGACCGATGCGGCCATCGGGGGCCAAGCGGCCGGTGCCGACCGGCAGGCCCTCGGCGTCCAGCGCCAGCACATGGGCGCTGACCGGGTCCAGCGCGTCGCGTTCCAGTTCGGCGGCGATGCCCTGTTCCTGCACGAACACGCGTTGGCGCACGTCGTGGATGGCAACGTGGGCGTCGGCGTGGCTGACCTGCTGGACCCGGACCATGGCGGCAGGGCTCAGGCGCGACCGTCGTCGCTGTCGTCTTCGTCGTGATCCTCGAAGTTGACGATGACCTCGATGCCGTCGTCGTGCACGGTCACGGTGTGGACATCGTCGGACACCGCGTCGGCGTCGATCGCGTCGACACGGTCACGGCCTTCAACCACTTCGCCGAGCACCACGGCGTCTTCGCCGTCATCCTCATCTTCAGCGTCATACACCTCGTTCGGATCGATCAGCTGGAACACGCCACCGGCCAACAGCTGCTGGACCACCGCGCGGCCCTTGTCGGACAGGCCGCGATAGGCGGCGGCATCGAGCTGCTCGGCGCCGGCCAAGCGCTGCGCGTCCTTCACCGGCAGCGCGAAGTCCTGGCCGCTGACGTACAGGCTGGCGCCACGCTTGGCCCGGCGCCAGGCCAGGCGCGCCCAGGGGTGACGCTGCAGCAGCAGGCCCGAGGCCAGGGCCTGGACCACTTCCTCCGGTGCGGGAGCGGCCTGGTGAGCCATCACTTCGCCGGCGGCGCGGTAGGTGGTGATGAAACGGCCGAACCAGTCACCCAGCTTGTCCGGGTCGTTCATGCGGATGGCGTTGAGCGCGGTGATCACCCGCGCCATCGCCACCGTGTCGATCTCGTTCGGGTCGGCCGGCACCTTCAGGTCGGCATCCTGATAGCGGATGTTCTCGTCGGCATCGGCAATCAGGGTGTCCAGGTAGTCGCTGATCAGCTCGGCCGAGGACGGCGCGCGCATGCCGAAGGAGAAGGTCAGGCAGGGGTCTTCGGCGACGCCGTGGTGCGGCACGTTCGGCGGCAGGTAGAGCATGTCGCCCGGCGCCAGCACCCAGTCGTGGGTTGGCTTGAACACCTTCAGCAGCTTCAGCTCCACGTCCGGGCGGAAGCCCAGCGGCGGCTGCCTGCCCTTGATCGATTCGCTGGCATCGATCTGCCAGCGGCGATGGCCGTGGGCCTGCAGCAGGAACACGTCGTACTGGTCGACATGGGCGCCGACCGAGCCGCCGGTGGCGGCGAAGCTGATCATCACGTCATCCATGCGCCAGCGCGGCAGGAAGCTGAAGTGCTCGATCAGGGCGCGCACGTCCGGGTCCCACTTGTCCACGTCCTGCACCAGCAGGGTCCAATCGTGGTCTGGCAGGGCGGGGAACACGTCTTCCTGGAACGGGCCGGTGCGCACGCGCCAGCCGTCCTGGGTCTTGTCGTGCTCGATCAGGCGCGCCAGCACGCCTTCCTCGCAGGCCAGCCCGGCCAGGTCTTCCGGCTGCACCGGGGTCTGGAAATTGGGGAAGGCGTTGCGGATCAGCAGCGGGCGCTTCTGCCAGAAGTCGCGCAGGAAGGTGGCCGGCGCCATGCCCAGCGGCTGGCCGGGGCGGGCGGTGACTTCGATCAGGGGGGCGGAGGACTTGCGGGCGGCCATGGGGGAATCCTTGCAGCGGAAAGCGGGAGGGGCGGCGTGGCGGGCCGCCATGGGTTGCATTGTCCGACGTTCGTGGGGATTGCGCACGTGCGGTGGTTTGTCGCGGGGTGCCGGCCAACGGCGGAGCCCCTCGTGGCGACATCTTGGTAGGGTCGACTGTTAGTCGACCGGCTTCATGGGCTTGGCCGGGCGGGTGGGCCATGCAGGGGACGCTGCAAGTACGTCCCTGTAAGCTCGATGGCGCCATCCATGGCGCCAACGCCCCTGCATGGTCCACCCGCCCGGCCCCTGACAGTTTCCTGCGGGGCCCGCCACGGAATGGAAGAAGAAAATCAAAGGCAAAAGCGGGTCGCGCGCTGCGCTTGCTCATGCCCTTGTAGAGCCGAGCCCACGCTCGGCTTGCTGTTGCCCACGCCCAAAAGCAGCCGAGCACGGGCTCGGCTCTACAAAAGACCCTCAAACAAAGACGGACGCGGCGAAGCCGCGTCCCTCTTTCAAATTCCGCCCCGACAACCCTACGCTCTTCGATCCGTCACCGGAAATCTGTCAGAGGTGGGGCGGGAGGGGTCAGCGGGACCGTTGGCGCCATGGATGGCGCCATCGAGCCCCCATGGATGGGTTTACGGCGTGTCCCGCTGGCCCCTCCCGGCCCGCCCAGTTAGCAGCAATCCAGAGCCGCTCTTGACGTTGCTATTGCCGTTGCCGTTGCCGTTGCCTGCCGCAGGCAGCGCCCGCGGCCGCCGCCGCAAGCAAACCCCTTAGATCTTCTTCGCCAGCGACTCGGCCAGGCCGGTGTAGCTGCCCGGGGTCATCTCCAGCAGGCGCTGCTTCGCATCCGCCGGCAGCTCCAGCCCCTGCACGAACGCACGCATCGACTCGGCGGTGATGCCCTGGCCACGGGTCAGCGCCTTCAGCTGCTCGTACGGGTTCGGCAGGCCATGGCGGCGCATCACCGTCTGCACGGCCTCGGCCAGCACTTCCCAGGCCGCGTCCAGATCGGCATCCAGGCGCTGCGGGTTCACTTCCAGCTTGCCCAGGCCCTTGGCCAGCGAATCCAGCGCCACCTGGCTGTGGCCGAACGCGGTGCCCAGTGCACGCAGCACGGTGGAATCGGTCAGGTCACGCTGCCAGCGGCTGATCGGCAGCTTCGCGCTGAAGTGCTCGAACAGCGCGTTGGCGATGCCGAAGTTGCCTTCGGCATTCTCGAAATCGATCGGGTTGACCTTGTGCGGCATCGTCGACGAGCCGACTTCGCCTTCCTTCAGGCGCTGCTTGAAATAGCCCAGCGAGATGTAGCCCCAGATGTCGCGAGCCAGATCGATCAGGATGATGTTGGCGCGGCGTGCGGCATCGCCGATCTCGGCCACGTTGTCGTGCGGCTCGATCTGCGTGGTGTACGGGTTGAATACCAGGCCCAGGCCGGTCACGAAGCGCTCGGCGAAGGCCGGCCAGTCCACGTCCGGGTAGCTGGCCACGTGGGCGTTGTAGTTGCCGACGGCACCGTTGATCTTGCCGGTCAGTTCGACCGCGGCGATCTGCCCGCGCTGGCGTTCCAGGCGAGCGACCACGTTGGCCAGCTCCTTGCCCAGCGTGGTCGGCGAGGCGGTCTGGCCGTGGGTGCGCGACAGCATCGGCTGGCCGGCCTGGGCGTGGGCCAGGCTGCGCAGGGTGCTGGCGATGCCGTCCAGGGTCGGCAGCAGCACTTCACGGCGGGCCTGTTCCAGCATCAGGCCGTAGCTGAGGTTGTTGATGTCTTCGCTGGTGCAGGCGAAATGCACGAATTCCAGCGCCGGGGCCAGTTCGGCGTCGTCCTTCAGCTGTTCCTTGATGAAGTACTCCACCGCCTTGACGTCATGGTTGGTGGTGCGCTCGATCTCCTTCACGCGCGCGGCCTGGGCCGGGCTGAAGCGGGCGGCCAGGTCGCGCAGGCGGGCGACGGCGGCGTCGGAGAACGGCGCCAGTTCGACGATGCCCGGTTCGGCGGCCAGCGCCAGCAGCCATTCCACCTCGACCGTGATGCGGGCCTTGATCAGGCCGTATTCGGAGAAGATCGGGCGCAGCGCGTCGACCTTGCCGGCATAGCGGCCATCGAGCGGGGACAGGGCGAGCAGGGCGGAATCGGACATGTCGGCAGGGCTGGGACGAGCGGCGGGGCCGATATTCTACGACGTGCCGGCGGGGCGTGCCCTGTAGAGCCGAGCCCACGCTCGGCTGCTTCGGAGAATCCGGCGGCCTGCGGGACGCCGAGCATGGGCTCGGCTCTACAACACGGCCCTGCGGACGGAACGTTCTGGCCCGTCCTCGTCATCCCACGCTGCGGGCAAGGGAGTATCGTTGGCGCAGCCGCCAGCCCGGGAAGCGACACCCTGCCAGCCGCCGCTTCCCTTTCCCCAATTGAAGTAGTGCGGAGTTGATGCAATGAGCAAAGCTGCAAGCAAGGGTTTCAGAATCGAACACGACAGCATGGGCGAGCTGCAGGTGCCTGCGGACGCCCTGTGGGGCGCCCAGACCCAGCGTGCCGTGCAGAATTTCCCGGTGTCGGGCCAGCGCATGCCGCGCGGTTTCATCCGTGCCCTGGGCCTGGTCAAGGGCGCTGCCGCCGGCGTCAACGCCGAGCTGGGCCACCTGCCGAAGAACGTGGCCAAGGCCATCCAGACCGCTGCTGCCGAAGTGGCCGCCGGCAACTGGGACGCGCACTTCCCGATCGACGTCTACCAGACCGGTTCGGGCACGTCGTCGAACATGAATGCCAATGAGGTCATCGCCACCCTGGCCAACCGTGCCGGCAAGGCGGGCAAGACCACCGTGCATCCCAATGACCACGTCAACCAGGGGCAGAGCTCCAACGACGTGATCCCGACCGCGCTGCGCGTGTCGGCGGTGCTGGCGACGCACGAACAGCTGCTGCCGGCGCTGGTGCACCTGCGCAAGACCCTCGACAAGAAGGGCCGCAGCCTGCGCAAGGTGGTCAAGACCGGCCGTACCCACCTGATGGACGCGATGCCACTGACCTTCGAGCAGGAGTTCGGCGCATGGTCGGCGCAGCTGGCCTCTGCGCAGGAGCGCATCGAAGACAGCCTTAAGCGCGTGCGCCGCCTGCCGCTGGGTGGCACCGCCATCGGCACCGGCATCAACGCCGACCCGCGTTTTGGCGCGCAGGTAGCCAAGGAACTGAAGCAACAGACCGGTTTCAAGTTCGACAGCGCCGAGAACAAGTTCGAAGGCCTGGCCGCGCAGGACGATGCAGTGGAGTTGTCCGGCCAGCTCAATGCACTGGCGGTGGCGCTGATCAAGATCGCCAATGATCTTCGCTGGATGAACGCCGGTCCGCTGGCCGGGCTGGGCGAGATCGAACTGCCGGCACTGCAGCCGGGCAGCTCGATCATGCCGGGCAAGGTCAACCCGGTGATTCCGGAAGCAACCGTGATGGCGTGTGCGCAGGTGATTGGCCACCATACCGCGATCACCGTGGCCGGGCAGACCGGCAACTTCCAGCTCAACGTCACCCTGCCGCTGATTGCGGTGAACCTGCTGGATGGCATCGGCCTGCTGGCCAATGTGTCGCGGCTGCTGGCCGACAGCGCGATTGCCGGGCTGAAGGTGCGCCAAGACCGTGTTGCCGAGGCGCTGTCGCGCAATCCCATCCTGGTCACGGCGCTGAACCCGATCATCGGCTACGAGAAGGCAGCGGCCATTGCCAAGCGTGCCTACAAGGAACAGCGCCCGGTGCTGGACGTAGCGCTGGAAGACAGCGGCCTGCAGGAAGCGGAACTGCGCCGCCTGCTGGACCCCACCGCGCTGACCGCAGGTGGCATCCAGGCTGGCGGTGGTGGCGCCGGCGGTTGATCTGCTGTTGTAGAGCCGAGCCCATGCTCGGCTCAGATTCCGGGCAGTAGCCGAGCATGGGCTCGGCTCTACAAGAGGAAACGCCGCCCAGGGGGCGGCGTTTTTTCAGCGACGGTCGGCGACGATGTTGCCGAAGGTGTCGGTGTAGTCCTTGAACTCGGGGATGCGCTGGACCAGGTCGGCCGGGATCACTTCCATGCCTTCCGGCGGCTGGATCTTCACCGGTTGCATGTTGGGATCGGCCGGGGCGGCGACCAGGGTGTTCTGGCGCAGTACCTGCAGCCGGCCGAACATCGTCTGCAGCATCTGCTTCTGCCCTTCGTCGAGCGGGATCTGGATCTCGTCCACCTTCATCGTGCCATCGTCGAGGATGATGATGTTCGGTGCCGGCGGGCGACGCACGGTCACCATCCCTTCGCTGACGGAAATCTTGGGCTTGCCGCGCTCGGCGCGGTGGTTGCGGTAATCCTTGTCACAGCCGACCAGGCCCAGGCAGAGCAGGGCGGCCAGCAGCAGGAACAACTTCTTCATGGCATTCGGTTCGGGGGCGTCCGGGGCCGACATTGTAAGCCGGTCGGCACGTTACGGCCGGCAGCGGGGCGCCGCTGCCGGCCGGGTGCGCTGATCTGTCACAGGCCTAGCGCTGGACCACGGTGTCCTTGCCGCAGTCGTCGACGTCACTCTGGTCCATCGTGGCGTACGGCCTGAACGCGGGCAGCGATGCGGCCAGCGCCTGCTGGCTGGCCAGCATCGCCGGCATGCGGTTGCAGATGCGCTTGGCCTGGGCTTCGATCTTCTCCGCCTCGGCATTGATCCGCTTCTCGATGCCCTCGCTGTCGCCGCTGAAGATGCCCTTCAGGGCCTCTCCGGCAGCACTGGCGCCGAGCTTGGCACCGGCCAGGCCGACATCCATGCCGTCCATTGCAATGGCAACGACGTGGCCGCGGTATTCCAGCAGCTGCCGGCGCTGGGCCTCATCGGCCGGCACTTCCTTGCCGCCGATCAGCAGCCGCCCGTCCGGCGTGATCTCCGCACGCGGCTGCTTGTCGGCCGAGATCTTGATGTTGCCCTGGGCGATGTCCTTGCGGGCATCGTCCATGGCCTCCTTGACCGTCTGGCCGACCCCGCTGGTCGCCTCGGCCACGCTTTTGCCGACGGTGGTATCAGGCGTGGAGGACGTGCCGCCGCAGGCGATCAGCGGCAGGCACAGCAGGGTGGCAGGCAGCAGGCGCAACAGGTTCATGGTGTTCCCCTGGTGGTGTCTGGAAAAGGGTTACTTGCTGCGCGGCAGGGTGACCCGGCCGCTGACGTTGCGATGATCGACGTCACCGCTGCCGCTGCGATCGACGGTCAGGGTGCCGCGCACCCCGTCGACGTGGATGTCGCCCGAACCGTGGCTGCGGACATGCACATTGCCGCCGATATCGGCCAGATCGACCCCGCCGGAGCCGACCACGCCCACTTCAACGCTGCCCTGCACACGCTTGAACTCGATGTCACCCGAGCCCACGGTATCCAGCCGCGCGTTGCCACGCACATCGGTGATCTTCAGGTCACCGGAGCCGACGGTACCGGTGCTGGCGTCGCCGGTGATGTTGCGTACTGTGACGTCGCCGGAACCCAGCGAGAGCAGGTTCAGGGAGCCGCCGCCATCGATGTTGAGGTCGCCCGAACCCACTGCGGCGTGAATGCTGCCACGGGTTCCGCGGGCCACGGCGTCACCGGAACCGACGTCCACGCTGAGTGACTGCGCGTTTTCCACGCTGGCATCGCCGGAGCCGACCTTGAGCTGCAGCGGCAGGTTGTCCGGCACGCTGCCGCGGATGTCCAGCCAGGCATAGCTGTTGCCCAGGCTGATGCCGCTTTGACGGCCATCGCGGCGCAGGCTGACCACCAGCTTGTCGCCTTCCTTCCGCTGATCCAGCACCAGCTGGTCCAACCATTCCTGGCTGGAGGCGCAGGCGCGACCATCCAGCTGGCCACCGCCCTTGCTGGCGACCACCTTCAGGTCATGCTGGTTCACCTCGAACACCACCGCCTTGGCGCCGGATGTCTCCAGCTTCAACGTACGGGCAGCGGTGAACTTGCAGTTAGGGGCATCGGCGGCCAGCGCCGACAGCGGCAACAGCAACAACGCAGAACAGGCGAGCAGGGAACGCATGGGTGGTGCCTCCGGATGGGTGGAGTCAGATCTCGCCGGCGCGCTTGCGCAGGCGGATGGCGAGGAAGATGAACACTGCACCGACGGCCGCACCGATCCACAGTTCCGGCATCGCCAGCGACTTCAGCTGCGAGGCAGGGGACATCAGGCTGACCACCGAGTCCAGATCGCGGCGCGACCCTTCACCTGCGCCGAGGCGATACAGCAGGTCCATGCCGGGTACGCCGCCCAGCAGCAGGCGGCCGACGATGTTCTGCCAGAACCAGCCGGTGGTCAGACCGAACAGCGGCATGATCTTGGTGGTGCTGACGATGACGCCGGCAAACAGCGGCAGCATCACCGCCCACAGGAACGGCTTGCTCTTGGCCCAGGCCGAGCACAGCAGCAGCCAGCCGGCGGTGGGCAGGGCCCACAGCGCGTAGACCGGAATCCAGCTCAGGTGGCCGGCAGCCAGGGTCAACGGGCTGGCCGGGCCCCAGATCAGGGTCATCGGGCTGCCACCGTGCATCAGCGCGACGATGCTGATGACCAGCATGAAGCCGAGCATGGTGATGATGCCAGCGATCACCGCGATCAGCGGGGCCACGATCAGCGCACTGATCAGCTTGGACAGCACCGTCTGGGTGTCCGACAGCGGCAGCGACTTCCAGAACAGGATGCTGCGGTCGCGGCGGTCATCGTACAGGGCGCCCAGGCAGTAGAAGAACACCACGAAGGCCAGGACCAGGAATGGCCACGCCGAGCTGAGCACGAGGGTCAGGTCGAGGCCGTTACCGAGATCGGCCAGGTCCTTGGCACTGATGTCGCGGGTGAGCAGCGCCAGGTCCAGGCCATTGATGTTCACATCTTCGCCGTCGATGTGCAGGCCGCCGTCGCGCGCGGCACGATGCAGCGCGAACAGGCCGAACGCGATGCCGATGGTGCTCATCACCAGCGAGATCAGTCCGGCGATCAACGGTGCATAGAGGAAGCCGCCGCGGTTCTCCCAATACTCGCGCTTGAGCAGCCAGCGCAGGGTGCCGATCGGGCTGACGGGGTGGTTGACGGCGTTCATGCGTAGGTCCCCTTCATGATGGCGACGAACAGGTCGGCCAGGCCCGGGATGCGGGTCTCGCCGAGGGAGGAAAGCTGGGCGCGCGGCACGCCATCGAACAGCATCACCGTCTTGCCGAACGCCAGGCTGCGCTCGTCGATCGGCTTCAATGCGCGGGCGGTGTCCAGCTGTTCGGCATTGACCAGCAGCTCGGTATAGCGCTGGCCGACGTCGTCCATTTCAGCGTCGAGCACGATGCGGCCATCACGGATGAACATGACGTCGCTGAGGATATGCTCGATTTCCTCCACCTGGTGGGTAGTGACGATGATCGTCTTCTGTTCGTCGAAGTAGTCTTCCAGCAGGCGCTGGTAGAACTCCTTGCGGTACAGGATGTCCAGGCCCAGTGTCGGCTCGTCCAGCACCAGGATGCGGGCATCGATGGCCATCACCAGCGCCAGGTGCAGCTGCACGATCATGCCCTTGGACAGCTCCCGCACGCGCTGCTTCGGCTGCAGCTTGGTGTTGGCCAGGAAGCGTTCGCAACGGGCGCGGTCGAAGCGCGGGTGAACGCCAGCGACGAAGTCGATCGCTTCGCGGACCTTCAACCAGCGCGGCAGCACGGCGACATCAGCGATGAAGCAGATGTCATTCATCAGTTCGTCGCGGTGCAGTCGCGGGTCACGCCCGAGCACGCTCAGGTCCCCCTCCACCGAGGTCAGGCCAAGAATGGCCTTCAGCGCGGTGGTCTTGCCGGCGCCATTGGGCCCGATCAGGCCGACGATGCGCCCGCTTGGGATGCTGAAGCTGGCGTTGTCGAGGGCAACCGTGGTCTTGTAGGCCTTGCGCAGGCCTCGGGCGGTGATGACCGCTTCACTTGCAGTGCTCTTCATCAGACTTTCCCCTGGGGCAGCAATTCGTCGAGGCTCAGGCCCAGGCGCTGGATGCGCTCCAGGACCGCCGGCCATTCTTCGTTGAGGAAACGGTCGCGCTCGCTGCTTCGCAGCTGCGTAGCCGCCTGCTCGGTCATGAACATGCCCAGGCCGCGGCGCTTCTCCACCAGGCCTTCGTCAGCCAGTTCCTGGTAGGCGCGCGAAACGGTGATGGGGTTGAGTTGATAGTCGGCGGCCACCTGGCGCACCGAAGGCAGGGCATCGCCCGGCTTGAGGATTCCGTCGAGCATCATGGCGATCACGCGCTCCTTCAACTGACGGTAGATGGGAGCGCCGTCGCTCCACTGGATGTCGCTCATGTTCAGCTCCGTGGGATCAGCGGCTGGGCGAACGAGAAATACGGCATGGACAGCGCGCTGTGCAGCCGACGCGGGGGAGGGGGGGAGGAGGGGGTGGCATTCCCTGCCGGGGAGAGCGTCGCGTCCTGCGCACTTTCGGCAGCGGCAGAAGCAGGGGCGGTGGGCGTGGCCCACCAGGCCAGCACGAGCAGGGTCGAAACAGCGACGGCCGCGTGTGCGGTGAGGTTGCGACGGATCCGGACGTTCATGGCTTCCCCCTGTCTCAGGTGACTGGTGTTGTATGCAACTATAACACCGGCACGCCGGGGTGCAAGCCCCCACATCACCCAACTGATGGCAGGGGCGGTCAAGAACGCGCCATATCCATCCAGGCAATTGATAATAAAGGAAAAATTGTTTGGTAAAACCGGCTTCCCTGACCGCCTTCCATTCAGTCACGTCAATCCTATGTCAATGACGACGCGCCGCGGCCGTTTCCCACATGCTGTCGCCAAGCCCGGCAAAGCTGTGCCACGGCGGGGCCGACAGGTGCCACAGGGCCCGGTGCTATAGTTCGGCCGATTCCCGGCCGATGCTGGCCGGACCCTTGAAACGGCTATTGCGGAACGTTCCCATGCCCCTGTCGACCGCCTTCCCGCACCGCTTCCGCGGCCTGTCCCTGTTGACTCTGCTGGCCCTCGGCCTGGCAGCCTCGGCCAATGCGCTGGCCGCCGACCTGCTCGACGTCAGCTACCGGCCGCTGGCTGGCAAGCAGCAGGTCAACCTGCAGCAGCGCTACCACGGCCAGGTGCTGCTGGTGGTCAATACCGCCAGCAAGTGTGGCTATACCCCTCAGTACGAAGGCCTGGAGGCGCTGCACAGGCAGTACGCCGGCAAGGGCTTCGCGGTGCTCGGCTTCCCGTCCAACGATTTCAAGGGCCAGGAGCCCGGTGACGAGAAGCAGATCCAGGACTTCTGCACCCTGACCTACGGCGTCAGGTTCCCGATGTTCGAGAAAGTGCATGTGGTCGGTCCGCAGGCCACGCCGCTGTACCAGCGGCTGACCGCAGCGACCGGCGTTGCGCCGGCCTGGAACTTCCACAAGTACCTCGTGGGCCGCGATGGCAAGGTCATCGCCCAGTTCGCCAGCAAGGTGACGCCGGACGATCCGCAGCTGATCGCGGCCATCGACAAGGCGCTGGCGGCCGCCGCCACGCATTGATATCCGGCACGCATGCCTCGACATCGACGGCATGCGTGCGACAATGATCCTTTTCGCGCCGACGTCGGCGCCCAGACACTTCCAGGAATGCAGCGAATGAAGATGGGAATGCGCGGCGCCGCGGCGTCGGTTCTGATTCTGGCGATGGGCACTTCGGGTGTCGCTCTGTCGCAACAACCGGCTGCCCCCGCAGCCGCCAAGGAGACCGCAACCTTGAATTCCCCCAAGCAGAAGCTGGGCTACGCCATCGGCCTGGACGTGGCCAAGTCGTTCACTCCGATCGCCGATGAGATCGACGTGGCCGCGCTGCGCACCGCCGTGGAGCGTTCGTTCGAAGGCCTGCAGCCGCAGATCACCCAGGAACAGGCCAAGGCCACCGACGCGGCCCTGCGCCAGGTCGTGATGGCCCGCAGCGGCCAGCAGGTGCCGGGCGTGGCGCCGGGTTCGCAGCCGCCGAAGGTCGACCGCGTCAAGGTCTCGCAGATGATCGGTTCCTACTCGGTGGGCCCGTCGCTGGCGCAGCTGAAGGATGACATCGACGTCGCCTCGCTGTTTGACGCGATCAGCACCGGCCTGAGCAAGGGACAGCCGAAGATGACGGAAGCTGACGCGACCGCCACCATTCAGGCCTTCATGGGCAGCAAGCAGGCCGAAATGCAGGCCAAGGCCGCCGCCGCTGCGCAGACCAACCGCGAGGAAGGCAATGCGTTCCTGGCCAAGAACAAGACCCAGCCGGGCGTGGTGACCACCGCGTCGGGCCTGCAGTACCAGGTGATCCGCCCGGGTAGCGGCGAGCGTCCGCTGCCGAGCAGCAAGGTGCGCGTGAACTACGAAGGCAAGCTGCTCAACGGCACCGTGTTCGACAGTTCCTACGGCCGCCAGCCGGCTGAGTTCGGCCTGGACCAGGTGATCAAGGGCTGGACCGAAGGCGTTGCGCTGATGCCGGTCGGTTCGAAGTACCGCTTCTGGATTCCGGGCGAACTCGCCTACGGTGAGAACGGCACTCCCGGCGGCCCGATCGGCCCGAACGCGACTTTGACGTTCGACGTCGAGCTGCTGGGCGTCCTGCCGTAAGTCATCGAGGAGCGAATACGGATATGCGCGTTGCGATTTTTGGTACGGGTTACGTTGGACTGGTGACCGGTACCTGCCTGGCCGATGTCGGTCATCAGGTGGTCTGCGTCGATATCGACCAGGCCAAGGTAGATGGCCTCAACCAGGGCGTCATTCCCATCTATGAGCCTGGCCTGGAGCCGATGGTGAAGGCCAACCACGCCGCGTCGCGGCTGGCATTCACTACCGATGCCGCGTCGGCGATCGCGCATGGCCAGGTAGTGTTCATCGCCGTGGGTACCCCGCCGGACGAGGATGGCAGCGCCGATCTGCAGTACGTGCTGGCCGTTGCCCGTACCATCGGCCGGCACATGAGCGTGCCCACCGTGGTGGTCAACAAGTCGACGGTGCCGGTGGGTACCGCCGACAAGGTGCGCGCCGCCATTGCCGAAGAGCTGGCCGCGCGTGGCGCGGACATCACCTTCGACGTGGTGTCCAATCCGGAATTCCTGAAGGAAGGCGACGCAGTCGCCGATTGCATGCGCCCGGACCGCATCATCATCGGTGCGACCAGCGATGAGTCGGTAGCGGTAATGCGCCGCCTGTACGCGCCGTTCAACCGCAACCACGACCGCGTGGTCGAGATGGACGTGCGTTCGGCCGAGCTGACCAAGTACGCCGCCAATGCGATGCTGGCAACCAAGATTTCATTCATGAACGAAATCGCCAACATTGCCGAACGCGTCGGTGCCGACGTCGAGCAGGTCCGCCAGGGTATCGGCTCGGACCCGCGCATCGGCTGGCACTTCATCTACCCGGGCGCCGGCTACGGCGGCTCGTGCTTCCCGAAGGACGTGCAGGCATTGGCCCGTACGGCCCAGCAGCATGGCCTGGAGCCGAAGCTGCTCAATGCAGTGGAAGCGGTCAACGATGCACAGAAGGGCCATCTGTTCGCCCTCATCCAGCGTCATTACGACAAGGGCGAGGACGAAGGGGTGCGCGGCAAGACCTTCGCCGTGTGGGGCCTGGCCTTCAAGCCGAACACTGATGACATGCGTGAAGCCTCCAGCCGTCGCCTGCTGGCGCAGCTGTGGGAAGGCGGTGCCACGGTGCGTGCCTACGATCCGGAAGCAATGCACGAATCGCAGCGCATCTTCGGCGAACGCGATGACCTGGTGTTCTGCAGCAATGCTGACGAAGCGCTGCAGGGCGCGGATGCCCTGGTCGTGGTGACCGAGTGGAAGCAGTTCCGCAGTCCCGATTTCCAGAAGCTGCGCGAGCAGCTGAAGGACGCGGTGGTGTTCGACGGCCGCAACCTCTATGAGCCGGCCGAAGTGGAAGCCGCCGGCCTGGCGTACTACGGCATCGGCCGGGGGCGTTCGCTGCATGTCTGATCTACCGACCGAACGCGAGCAGGCGCTGGAAGCGCGCCTGGTCGAGTTGGAGATGCGCGTGTCCTTCCAGGAACAGGCGCTGGCCGAGTTGAGCGATGCGCTGGCTGATGCCCGCATGCAGGGCATGCGCAATGCCGATGTGCTGCGCGTCCTGCTGGAGGACCTGGGCAAGGTCCGCAACGCACTGAATTCTTCCGATCCGGCGAGCGAACCGCCGCCGCCGCACTACTGATCCGAATCCTATGAGCGATACCCTCCGCGACCAGCTGATGGGCCTGGGCTTCAAGCCCGCGCCCAAGCCCGAGCGCAAGAATGATGGCCCCCGCCGTGACGGCCGCCCGCAGGGCAAGGGTGGCAACGGCAATGCAAAGCCGCAGGGCGCAGGCAAGGGCGAGCACAAGCCCGGCGAGCGTCGCGGGCATGGCCATGGTGGGGCGGGCAAGCCCGGTGGGCAGGCGCGTGGTGGCCAAGGGCAGCAGGGGCCGCGCAAGCCGCGCAGCGCCGAAGAGATGGACCTGGCCAAGGCCTATGCGATCCGTGCGCAGCGGGAGAAGGAAGAGCGCATCGAGGCCGAGCGCCTGAAGCAGGAAGAAGCACGCGTGCGCCGTGAGGCGAAGGCCAAGCTGGAAGCGCTGCTGCAGGGCAAAAGCCTCAATGCCGAGGAGGCGGACATTGCCCGCCACTTCCCGTACGGCGGCAAGATCAAGCGCATCTACGTGACCGCCGAACAGCTGACCGCGCTCAATGCGGGTGAACTGGGCGTGGTCCAGCTCAACGGCCGCTACCTGCTGGTGACCGCCGAGGTGCTGGCACAGTGCGAGGCAGTGTTCGCCCCGTCGGTGGCGCTGAAGGTCGATCCGAATGCGCCGGCCGAGGAAGATCCGTACGCGGACCCGCAGTACCAGGTGCCGGACGACCTGGTCTGGTAAACGCGTGATCGCCGTGGGCGCGTTGCCCCCGCGGCCGCGGGGGAAGGGATGACCGCTGATCCAAGCCGCGGCTACGTGCCGCACATTGACGGCCTGCGCGCGATCGCCGTGCTGGCTGTCATCGTGTTCCATCTGGACCCGGGCTGGTTGCCGGGCGGGTTCACCGGCGTGGACGTGTTCTTCGTCATCTCCGGTTTCGTGGTCAGCGCGTCGGTACATCGGCTGCCGCCGCTGTCGCTGGGGCAGTCGATGCTGCGCTTCTATGCGCGCCGCATCCGTCGTATCGCACCGGCGCTGCTGGCGTGCGTGTTGCTGACCGCTGTGGCGAGCGTGCTGTTCATTCCTGAGTCGTGGCTCAGCGAAGCCAGCGACAAGACGGGGCTGATGGCGTTGTTCGGATTCAGCAACTGGGTGCTGGCGGCGATCGGCAACGATTACTTCGCGCCCAAGGCCGAATTCAATCCCTACACCCATACCTGGTCGCTGGGTGTGGAAGAGCAGTTCTACCTGCTGTTCCCGTTGCTGTTCCTGGCCTGGGCACGTGGCGCGCGCGGGCGCTGGATCAGCCTGGGCCTGTTCACACTGGTCAGCATGGCATCGCTGCTGCACGCTGCGGTGCTGGGTCTGCGCGAGGCGCCGCCATCGTGGGCGTTCTACGCCACCAGCACCCGTCTCTGGCAACTGGGCGTGGGCGTGCTGCTGTTCCAGCTGCTGCACGTGCGGCAATCGCTGGACCCCGCAACCCGTCAGGCACTGAAGCGCGCTGCGCCGGTGTTTTCCCTGCTGGCCATGATGGCGCTGGCCCTGCTGGGGTGGGCTCTATGGTCCTCGCGTGCCGGGCGCTCGCCGTGGCCTGACGGCCTGCTGCCGGCCTTCGCCACCGCAGGCCTGCTTTGGACGCTGCATCATCATCCGCAGGCATGGGTGGCGCGGCTGCTCGCCAGCGCTCCGATGCGCCGCATTGGCCTGCTGTCGTACTCGCTGTATCTGTGGCACTGGCCGGTGTTCGTGCTGATGCGCTGGACCGTGGGCCTGCGGACACCACCGCAGATGATCGCTGCGATGGTGCTGGTGCTGCTGCTGTCCTGGGTATCGTGGCGCTGGGTCGAGCAACCCTTCCGCGGCCCGTTGTCGCAGCGCCTGCGTCCAGGCCGGTGGGTGCTGAGCGGCGCAGTCGTACTGCTGTGCGCCGCCGGCATCCAGGCATTGCTCTACCTGCAGGCACCGCGGCTGTCGCTGAGTACCGTCAGCCGGCATCCAGCCGATTGGTATCCCAATGGCGAGAGTGTGGCGGGTGATTATCCCGATTGTGCTCTGGTGGCCGCGAAGCATCGATTCGAAGGCGGCAGTGCGCGCACCTTTACCCGTGGAAACTGCGACCGTCCGCTGCCGGCCGGTGCGCCGAAGCGGGTGTTTGTTGCCGGCGATTCGCATGCGATGGCCTACATCGAGCTGCTGCAGCGCCTGGCGCTGGAAACCGGCTCTGAGGTCTCCCTCTATGGCCGTGGCGGATGCCCGCAGGTGAGCCTGCAGAAGTGGCGCGGTGCCGGGGCCGGTTGCACCGATTTCGACGCAGCGGTGTTTGCCGACATCGCGCAGCGCGCGCAGCCGGGGGACGCCGTGGTTCTGGTATCGCTGCGGGTGCCGCGCCTGTCCGATCAGTTCGTGCTGTTCGATGCGCAGGCGCAGCTGGCGGGCGAACTGACAGCGGAGGCCACGGCAGGGCGTGAGGCCGAAGCGGCCGAGGCGATCAAGCAGTGGAAGCCTCTGGCCGAGCGCGGTGTGCGCATCGTGCTGGAGGCACCCAAACCGGTGCTGCCGGCGCCCCCCTATCGCTGCTCGGACCGCTTCAATGCGCGCAATGAGGTCTGCCGCAACGGGCTGGACAGCACGCGCGTCGCGATGGAAACGTTGCGGGCACCCATGCTGGGCAGCCTGCGGCAGGTGGTCGATGGACTGCCGGGGGGCGTGCTGTGGGACCCGCTGCCGGTGCTGTGCGACGACGCGCTATGTCCCGCGCAGCGCGATGGCCGCCCGCTGTTCTTCGATGGCGATCATCTCAGCGCGCATGGCAACCGCGTGCTGCTGCCTTCGCTGCAGCAGGTGTTGCTGCAGCGCTGAACCGGAGCGTTGTCAGTGTGCGCCGTGGGTCCGGCGCGCGCGTATCAGCGGCAGGCTCAGCGCGAAGAAGCAGAGCAGGGCGCCGATCAGGGCAAACCCGCTACCCGCCAGGAACGCGGTGCGGCCATCGTCGATCTTCCACAGCTGGCCGGCAATAAGCGCGCCCAGCACCCCGCCGACACCCGACGAGAATCCATAGAGCAGTCCCTGGCCGTGGCCATTGAGACGACCGGGGAAGTAGGTCGCCAGCATCTGCATCGCCGCCGCGAAGAACGCGGCAAAGCCCAGCGCGTGCGCGGTCTGCGCCAGCAGCATTACCGGCAGGTTCTCCGGGAACAATGCGGTCACGGCCCAGCGCAGGCAGGAACTGACCAGTGCGATCAGCAGCATCCAGCTGGCGTCGTAGTGGCGGAAGAAGCGGCCGATGGTGAAGAACACGCCCACTTCGAAGACCACGCCGATGGTCCACAGCAGGCCCAGGGTGGAGGTACGGTAACCGTGATGGTCCATGTAGACCGAGAAGAACGTGTAGTACGGGCCGAACGACAGCTGCTCCATGAACGCGGCCAGGAAGAACGCCAGCACCGGCGGTCGGCGCACGATCTGCCAGAAGCCGCTGGCATCCCCCGCCGTCCTGCCGATGTCGCGCGCGTAGTGGTTGCTGAAGGCCGAGGCAACCAGCAGCACGAACAGGGGCAGCATCATCCAGGGCAACAATCCGGCGTGGCTGCCGGCGCCATCGCCTTCGATCAGCCAGCCGAACAGGGTGACCACGGCGATGAAACCGAGCGAGCCCCAGACCCGGATCAGCCCGTAGCGATGGCTGTCGTTGCCCAGGTGGGTGAGGGTGATCGACTCGAACTGCGGCATCACCGCGTTGTAGAAGAAGCAGAACACGATCATCGCCGGGTACATCCACGGCTGCGGCAGGGGCAGCAGGAAGGCGGCGAAGCTGAGCAGGGTCAGCACGCAGCCGACGCGCAGTAGGCGGATCGGTCGCGGTGATGCGGCCGCCAGCGAGGTCCAGGCACTGGGTGCGATCACGCGGGTGGCGTACCACAGGCCCATCATCACGCTGATCGCGGTCACGCTCATCCCGCGCGCGGTCAGGAACAGGCTCCAGTACGGCGTGAACGCGCCGAGCGCCGCGTAGTAGAACAAGTAGAAACTTGAGAGGCGGGCAACGGGAACGGTCATCGCGGGAATAATGCACGGTAGCGCCGGGCCATGCCCGGCGGACGGGAGATGACGCCGGGCATGGCCCGGCGCTACCGCCTCATTCGGGGTCGTAGTCGAGATTGGAGGCCAGCCAGCGTTCGGCCTGGCCGCGGTCCACGCCCTTGCGCCGGGCATAGTCGGTGACCTGTTCGCGGCTGAGCCGTCCGACAACGAAGTACTGGCTCTGCGGATGGCTGAAGTAGTAGCCGGAGACAGCGGCCGTGGGCAACATCGCGAAGCTCTCGGTCAGTTCCATGCCAGCGTTCTTCTCAGCCTGCAGCAGGTCGAACAGGCGGCGCTTCTCGCTGTGCTCGGGGCAGGCCGGGTAGCCCGGCGCCGGACGGATGCCGCGGTACTGCTCGTCGATCAAGGCTTCGTTGTCCAGCGTCTCGGCGCGGTCGTAGCCCCAGAATTCTGTACGCACGCGCTGGTGCAGGCGCTCGGCCAGTGCCTCGGCGAAGCGGTCGGCGAGGGCCTTCAGCAGGATCGCGTTGTAGTCGTCATGCTCGGCCTCGAAGCGCGCGACGTGGGTGTCGATGCCGATACCGGCAGTGACCGCGAACGCGCCGATCCAGTCCTGCTTTCCGCTGTCGGCCGGTGCAATGAAATCGGCCAGGCAGAAATCCGGGCGTTCGGCTGGCTTGTCCACCTGCTGGCGCAGGAAGTGCAGGGTGGTTTCGCCCTGTGCGTGCTGCACGCGGACATCGTCGCCGATGCTGTTGGCCGGCCACAGGCCGAACACGGCCTTGGCCGTCAGCCACTTCTCGCCGACGATGCGCTCGAGCATCGCACGGGCATCCTTGTACAGCTCGCTGGCCTGGGTGCCGACGATCTCGTCGGTGAGGATCGCCGGGAACTTGCCGGCCAGCTCCCAGGCCTGGAAGAACGGCGTCCAGTCGATGTAGTCGACCAGTTCGGCCAGGGGATAGTCGTCGAACACGTGCAGGCCGGGCTGATTCGGTGCCGGTGGCGTGTAACTGTCCCAGCCGCCCTGGAATTTCTGCCCGCGCGCATGTTCCAGCGTGACCAGGCGCTTGGCGTCGCCCCGGTTGCGGTGGCGCGCGCGGATTTCGGCATAGTCGGCTTCGTTGGCGGCAACGAAGGCCTCGCGCAGATCACGCGAGATCAGCGACTGCGCAACGCCAACCGCGCGCGATGCATCCTTCACCCATACCGTCGGCGCCTTGTAGTGCGGGTCGATCTTCAGCGCGGTGTGCGCACGCGATGTGGTCGCACCCCCGATCAGCAGCGGCAGGTCGAAGCCCTGGCGCTCCATCTCGCGGGCAACGTGGCTCATCTCCTCCAGCGACGGGGTGATCAGCCCGGACAGGCCGATCAGGTCGGCGTTGTGCTCGCGGGCGGCATCGAGGATCTTCTGCGCCGGCACCATCACGCCGAGGTCGACCACGTCGAAGTTGTTGCAGGCCAGTACGACGCCGACGATGTTCTTGCCGATGTCATGCACATCGCCCTTCACCGTAGCCATGATGATCTTGCCGTTGCTCTTGGCGGTGTCACCGCTGCGCGCCTTTTCCGCTTCGATGTAGGGCAGCAGGTAGGCCACGGCCTTCTTCATCACGCGCGCGGATTTCACCACCTGTGGCAGGAACATCTTGCCGGCGCCGAACAGGTCGCCGACGATGTTCATGCCGTCCATCAGCGGGCCTTCGATCACATCCAGCGGGCGGCTGGAGGCCTGCCGGGCCAGTTCGGTGTCTTCCTCGACGAAGGCATCCAGGCCGTGTACCAGGGCATGCGCCAAACGCTGTGCCACCGGCTTTTCGCGCCAGGCCAGGTCTTCGGTCTTCGCCGCGCCCTTCTTGCCCTTGTAGCGCTCGGCGATCTCCAGCAGACGCTCGGTGGCATCGCTTCGGCGGTTGAGGATCACGTCCTCGACGCGCTCGCGCAGGTCCGGCTCCAGGTCGTCGTAGATCGGCATCGCGCCGGCGTTGACGATGCCCATGTCCATGCCGGCGGCGATCGCGTGGTACAGGAACACCGAGTGGATGGCCTGGCGTACCGTTTCGTTGCCGCGGAAGGAGAACGAGACGTTGGAGACGCCGCCGGAGACGTGGCAGTGCGGCAGGGTCTGCTTGATGATGCGGGTGGCTTCGATGAAGTCCACTGCATAGTTGTCGTGCTCTTCGATGCCCGTAGCGACGGCGAAGATGTTCGGGTCGAAGATGATGTCCTGCGGCGGGAAACCGATCTCGTCGACCAGGATGCGGTAGGCACGGGTACAGATTTCGACCTTGCGCGCGCAGGTGTCGGCCTGCCCGTTTTCGTCGAACGCCATCACCACCGCAGCAGCACCGTAGCGCAGCACCTTGCGCGCGTGCTCGCGGAACAGCGCCTCGCCTTCCTTCAGCGAAATCGAGTTGACCACGCTCTTGCCCTGCAGGCATTTCAGGCCGGCCTCGATCACGCTCCACTTGGAGGAGTCGACCATCACCGGGATGCGCGCGATGTCCGGCTCGGACATGATCAGGTTCAGGTAGCGGGTCATCGCCGCTTCCGAGTCGATCAGGCCCTCGTCCATGTTCACATCGAGGATCTGCGCACCGCTGGCCACCTGCTGGCGGGCCACGTCCACCGCTTCTTCGTAGCGGCCTTCCTTGATGAGCTTGCGGAACTGCGCACTGCCGGTGACGTTGGTGCGTTCGCCGACGTTGATGAACAGCAGGTCCGGGGTGATGACCAGCGGTTCCAGGCCGGACAGGCGGGTGAGAGGCGTGCTGCTCATGCGGCGTGCTGCTCCCGTGCGCCCGGCAGGGCACGCGGTGCCAGCCCGGCCACGGCCTGGGCGATCGCGCGGATATGGTCGGGGGTGGAACCACAGCAGCCACCGACCAGGTTCAACAGGCCATCCTCGGCGAAGCCCCGCAGGGTGGTGGCCATCTCTTCAGGGGTTTCGTCGTACTCGCCGAACGCGTTGGGCAGGCCGGCGTTGGGGTGGGCGCTGACGTAACAGTCGGCGACCTGCGAGAGGGTTTCCACATGCGGGCGCATCGCATCGGCACCCAGCGCGCAGTTCAGGCCGATCGACAGCGGTCGCGCATGCGCCAGCGAGGCGTGGAAGGCTTCGGCAGTCTGTCCGGACAAGGTGCGCCCCGACGCGTCGGTGATGGTGCCGGAGATCATCACCGGCAACCGCGCGCCACGTGCATCAAAGGCCTCTTCCAGCGCATACAGCGCGGCCTTGGCATTGAGCGTATCGAAGATGGTCTCGACCATGAGCGTGTCGGCGCCGCCGTCGATCAGGCCTTCGATGGCTTCGCGATAGGTGTCGCGAAGCTCGTCGAAGCTGGTGTTGCGGAAGCCCGGATCGTTCACGTCGGGACTGATCGAGGCGGTGCGGCTGGTCGGGCCGATCACCCCGATCACGAAGCGCGGCTTGCCGGGCGTGGTCGCTTCCGCCGCGTCACAGCAGGCGCGCGCGACGGCCGCACCGGCCTTGTTCAGTTCGTACACCAGGTGCTCGAGGTGGTAGTCAGCTTGGCTGACCGAGGTGGCATTGAAGGTGTTGGTCTCGACCAGATCCGCGCCTGCCTCCAGGTAGGCGGTATGGATGTCGGCGACGATCTGCGGCCGGGTCAGCAGCAGCAGATCGTTGTTGCCCTTCAGATCATGGCCTTCGGGCACGCCGTGGCCACAGCCGGGGCCATGCGCATGGTCGTAGCCATCGGCGAAGCGCTCGCCACGGTAATCGCCTTCCTGCAGGCCATGGCGCTGGATCATCGTGCCCATCGCGCCGTCGATGATCAGGATCCGCTCGCGCAGGGCGTCGAGCAGCGCGTTGGCACGATCGGGATGCAACCAAGGCAGGGCAGGCATGGCGGTCTCGGGCTCAGGGCTTGTTGGCGATCAGCGAAATCACTTCAAAGTGCGGCGGGCGTTTCTCGCGGGTGACCGTCTCCAGGCTGGACACCTGCAGGCCGGCCTTGTCGACGAACCTGCGCAGCTCCTTGTCGCTGAAGCCGAGGTTGACATGGCCATAGGCCTCCACGGCGGCCTTGTGCTCGTGGCGCGCCAGGCTGCACAGCAGCAGCCGGCCACCGGGCCGCAGCACGCGCGCGGCTTCGGTCACCGCCTGCGCCGGCTTGCTGGCGTAGGTCAGCGCGTGCATCAGCACGACCAGATCGAAGCTGGCATCCTTGAACGGCAGTGCATGCATGTCGCCCTCGCGCACTTCCACGTTCGGCAGGCGGCGCAGGCGTTCGCTGGCGGCGGCGACCACGCGCGCGCTGGTGTCGATGCAGATGTAGCGCTTGGCATGTGGGGCTACCAGTTCGGCCAGCACGCCGTCACCGGAAGCGATATCCAGCACGTCGCCGGTCTCCAGCAGCGGCAGCGCGGTACGCGCCAGTGCCTCCCAGGTGCGGCCAGGTGAGTAGTGGCGTTCCATGTCGCCGGCCACGCTGTCGGCCCAGTTCTGGTCCGAGGCGCGGTGCGCCAGCACGGCGGCGACGCGTTCGGCATCCTGGCGCAGCAGCGGGTCATCGCTTCCGTTGCTCAAGGCATGCCACAATGCACGCTGCGCCGGGTCCAGCTGGGCCTCGTCGAAGCGGTAGTACGCCGACACGCCAGCACGGCGGTCGCGGACCAGGCCGGCTTCCTTCAGGCGTGCCAGGTGGGTGGACACGCGCGGCTGCGCCAGCCGGGTGATCGCCGACAGTTCGGCCACGGTCAGTTCCTCCTGCTCCAGCAGCGCCAGCAGGCGGACGCGAGTGGCATCGGCGAACACCTTCAGGCGGGTCGACCAGTCTTCCAGATCCATAAACATCTACCTATCGCGATATAGAGATATATTCGCCGAGAGGGCCTGTCGCGGTCAAGTCGGCAGCGTACGGAAGCAGCCGGCCCCCGGTACAATCGAGGCACCTGGGCGCGCCGTATGCGGCCCATAACTTCATGTACCCGGGAGGGTGTTGTGGATTTCAGCTTTACCGAAGAGCAGTTGATGCTGCAGGACGTGGCGCGGCGTATCGCGCAGGAGAAGATCGCCCCGAGCGCGGAGCATCATGACCGTACCGGCGAGTTCCCGCTGGACAACATTCGCCTGTTGGGCGAGAACGGCCTGATGGGCATCGAAGTGCCGACCGAATACGGCGGCGCGGGCATGGACCCGATCGCGTACGTGCTGGCGATGGTGGAGGTCGCCGCCGCCGACGCAGCCCATTCGACGATCATGTCCGTCAACAACTCGCTGTTCTGCAACGGCATCCTCACTCACGGTTCCGAGCAGCAGAAGCAGAAGTACGTGCGTGCCATCGCCGAGGGCGAGGCCATCGGCGCGTTTGCGCTGACCGAGCCGCAGTCCGGCTCCGACGCCACGGCCATGCGCTGCCGCGCGGTGAAGCAGGCAGACGGCACCTTTGTCATCAATGGCAAGAAGAGCTGGATCACCTCCGGCCCGGTGGCAAAGTACATCGTGCTGTTCGCGATGAGCGAGCCGGACAAGGGCGCACGCGGCATCACCGCCTTCCTCATCGACACCGACAAGGCCGGCTTCGGCCGCGGCAAGACCGAGCCGAAGCTGGGCATCCGCGCCTCGGCTACCTGCGAGATCGAGTTCAACGATTACGTGGCGCGGGCCGAAGACGTGCTGGGCCAGGAAGGCGAGGGCTTCAAGATCGCCATGAGCGTGCTCGATGCCGGCCGCATCGGCATCGCTTCGCAGGCCATCGGCATCGCCCGTGCCGCCTATGAAGCGACTCTGGAATACGTGAAGGAGCGCAAGGCGTTCGGCGCGGCCATCGGCACTTTCCAGATGACCCAGGCCAAGATCGCCGACATGAAGTGCAAGCTGGACGCAGCGCTGCTGCTGACCCTGCGCGCGGCGTGGGTGAAGGGCCAGGGCAAGCGCTTCAGCAATGAGGCTGCCATTGCCAAGCTGACCGCCTCTGAGGCGGCAATGTGGATTACCCACCAGGCCGTGCAGATCCACGGCGGCATGGGGTATTCCAAGGAAATGCCGCTGGAGCGCTACTTCCGTGATGCCAAGATCACCGAGATCTACGAAGGCACCTCGGAAATCCAGCGCCTGGTGATCGCACGCAACGAGACCGGGCTGCGCTGATGGACACGACGGGGCGGCGATTGCCGCCCCGTTTCCTCTGCGCTGTCAACGTGGCAACCGGCAAACGATATCCTTTCCATTCCATTCACAGACGATCTGAAGGGATTCCCGTGGCATTCCCGGATGCATGGTCACGCCGTAGAGCCGGGCGGAGTCAACCCATCGTTCGAGCTCGCCGGCATCGTCAAAGCGATAGTTGCCGATGAAGCTCCGGGCCATCTCCGGATCGGTTGCCGCACCATCCGGAATCTTGTTGCCCTTGGCGTCACGGCTTTCACCTTGCACATAGCGGGCTTGATCAACCGCAGAAGGCGTGATGACCAGCGTGGTTTTTGAACCATCGCGCCATGTGATCCGATAGATGGCGCTGTCAATGCCGACGGTCTTGCTGACGAAGCTCAGGCCGATCGAGGAAAGGAATGTTGCCATGCCGTTCCAGGCGGCCGACGATGTTGTCGCCCCCGTGAAGGCCTTGCCGATGTCACCTTCCAGCCTTGATCGCTCAGTGGCCATCTGAACGACATCGTAGGCGTTGAGGTTCTTGTGCTCTTCCGGGAAGCTTATGCCGTTGGCGTATTGCGGGTCATCAGGATGAACCTCGTACTGGACTCCTCTTCCGGCCCGCTGCCGCGGCGCGAACTGTACGGTTGGCACGTTGTTGTCGAGCATGCCCATGATCCGATTGAAGGATGCGTTGATTGGCCCGGGAATCTGCGCCCTTGTTGCGCGATAGCGCCGTAGCTCGCGATCGTATTCCACATCGAAACCATGGATCCGGCGCTGCTGGAAGTCGGCGACGATGGTCGGCCCCGTACCCGAGGAAAGCGCCAATGCGCGCGGGTCACGACAGTTGTCGCAGACGAGGACGCCTGCCGCGTGGCTGTCCTGGATGCTGCTGGCCGCGAGTAGCGCGCCAAACAGCAGGGCAGGGCAGCTGAAGAATCGTAGTGGTGCTCTTTCCATGATCAGTCTCCTGGAGGGCTTCGGATCGATTGCCGTCGAGACATCTGGATAGCAGCGATCCGGGCGTGCCGCATTTCTGTGTGCCCATGAATCCGGGGTGGGTGGCTTTCTGCGAACACGGTAGACGCCTTGAGCGCTTCGGTGTCGGGTGATGCCTTCCGGCGCAGCGGTCGAGGCTTCTCAATACAGTCCGTATGCGACCGGTCTCCGTGCAGTCGATGTGTCAGCGATCCATTGGCATTCCGGCTCGATGAGCGCAGAATGCTCCGCCGTTCATGGACACCACCACATGCTCATCTATCGAGGCGCGGGGCTGCTGATCCTGCTCACACCGATCGCTGCCGTGCTGCTCATCCTCATCCTGTTCCCGGATCCAGTGGTGGGTCGCGGCAATACTTCACTCGGCCAGGTCCTGCTGGCGTTCGGCCTTGGCTCAGCAATCAATACGGTGCTGGGTTTTGTGCTCAATCGAAAGCCGCGTGCACATGGCCTGCATGCTCCGCATCACTTCTTCTTCCTGCCGATGCAATGGCCTGCGATGGCGGTTGTGGCGGTGTGCGTGGTGGTGGCGCTGCTGCGCTGAGACGTTGCCCGAACAGCGCCAACCAAGGTTGGCGGCTACCGGGCATGCCGTTGCTCCGGTAGATGCCAACCTGGGTTGGCATGGATGCAGAAGCGGCAACAAAAAAGGCCCCGGATCGCTCCGGGGCCTTTTCGTTTCAGCGCACCGCCGGATCAACGATCCGGGCGGTGGGCGGACTCTGCGTCGCGCTGGCGCTCCATGAACTCCTTCGACGGTTCATCCAGCTTGTCGCCCAGCATGCGGCGCACGACCACGAAGAACACCGGGATCATCAGCAGGCCGAGCAGGGTGGCGAACAGCATGCCGCCGATCACGCCGGTGCCGATGGCGTGGCGGGAGTTGGCGCCGGCGCCGGTGGAGATCGCCATCGGGATCACGCCCATGATGAACGCGAACGAGGTCATCAGGATCGGGCGGAAACGCAGGCGGGCCGCTTCGATGGTGGCATCACGCAGGTTCTTGCCTGCTGCGCGCTGCTCCACCGCGAACTCCACGATCAGGATCGCGTTCTTCGCCGCCAGGCCGATCACGGTGATCAGGCCGATCTTGAAGAACAGATCGTTGGGCAGGCCGCGCAGCATCGACAGGCCGAGGGCACCCAGCACGCCCAGCGGCACCACCAGCAGCACCGCCACCGGGATCGACCAGCTTTCATACAGGGCGGCAAGGCACAGGAACACCACCACGATCGACAGCACCAGCAGCAGGGTCGCCGCGTTGCCGGCCAGGATTTCCTGGTAGGACATGCCCGACCAGTCGTAGCCGAAGCCGGCCGGCAGGTCGTCGTTGACGATCGCCTCCATGGTCTGCATCGCTTCACCCGAGCTGGTGCCCGGTGCCTGCGAACCGACGATGTTGATCGCCGAGTAGCCGTTGTAGCGGCTCAGCGACGGCGGTGCCGACACCCATTCGGACTTGACCACCGTGTTGAGCGGGATCATCGCGTTGGTACCGTCGGCATTGGTGGTGAGGCTGGACGGGCTGTAGAAGCTCTTCAGCGACTCCTGGCCGGTGCGGTACGGGCCATCGGCCTGCATGGTCACGCGCTTGATGCGGCCTTCATAGAAGAAGTCATTGACGTACACCGGGGCCAGCATCAGCTGGATGGTGCTGTACACGTCCGACACCGACATGCCCATTGACTGCGCCTGCACGCGATCCACGTGCAGCTGCAGCTGCGGCGCGTTTTCCAGGCCGTTCGGGCGCACACCGACTAGGTGGTCCGGTTTCTGCGCGGCCTGGCCGAGCAGGATGTTGCGGGCCTGGGTCAACTGTTCGTAGCCGGCACCGCTACGGTCCTGCAGCCACATGTCAAAGCCACCGAACTGGCCCAGGCCCTGCACGGTGGGCAGGTTGACCACGAAGATCTGCGCTTCCTTGATGCCGTAGAACGCGCCGTTCATGTTCTGGATGAACTCGGGCGCGGTGAACTTGCGTTCCTCCCACGGCTTCAGGCGGATGAAGCCCATGCCCACGTTCTCGCCGGAACCGACGAAGCTGAAGCCGGCAACCTGCAGCATGCCTTCATAGCCATCCTGCTTTTCCAGGATGCCACGCATCTGCGCGAACACTTCGTTGGTCTGGCCCTTGGTCGAGCCCGGCGGCAGCTGCACGATCGCCAGCGCATAGCCCTGGTCTTCTTCCGGCAGGAAGCTGCCCGGCATGCGGGTGAACAGGAAGCCGCACAGCGCGGTCAGCACCACGAACAGGATCATCCAGCGCGGCGCATGGCGCACCGCAGAGGTGATGTGGCCCACATAGGTGTGGCTGATCTTGTCGTAGTACTTGTTGAAGGTGCGGTAGACGATGTTCGGGTTGTCGTTGTGCGTCGGCTTGAGGAAGGTCGCGCACAGCGCCGGCGTGAAGCCCAGGGCCAGGAACGCCGAGAATGCCATCGAGATGGCGATGGTCAGCGCGAACTGCTTGTAGATCTCACCGGCGGCACCGCCCTGCAGGGCGGAGGGGATGAACACCGCGGCCAGCACGACGGTGATCGCCACCACCGCACCGGTGATCTGGGTCATCGCCTTCTGCGTGGCAGGCTTGGGCGCCAGGCCCTCCTCGGTCATGATGCGTTCGACGTTCTCGATCACCACGATCGCGTCGTCGACCACGATGCCGATCGCCAGCACCATCGCAAACAGCGTCAGCTGGTTGATGGTGAAGCCGATCATCCACATGCCCAGGAAGGTACCGAGCAGGGCGACCGGGATCACCAGGGTCGGGATCAGGGTGGCACGGAAGTTCTGCAGGAAGATCAGCATCACCAGGAACACCAGCAAGACCGCTTCAAACAGGGTCTTGACCACTTCCTGGATCGAGATCTTGACGAACGTGGTGCTGTCGTACGGCGAGAACCAGGTCACCCCGGACGGGAAGCTGGGCTGCAGCTCATCCATCTTGGCGCGCACCGCTTCGGCCACGTTCAGGGCATTGGCGCCCGGCAGCAGCTGGATGGCGAAGGCGCCGGTCGGCTTGCCGTTGTACTGGGTGTCGAAGCCGTAGTTGTTGGCACCGAAGGCGACGCGGGCGATGTCCTTCAGCAGCACGCGCGAACCGTCAGCGTTGGCGCGCAGGATGATGTTCTCGAATTCCTGCGGCGAGCTGAAGCGGCCTTCGGCCGAGACCGTGGCGGTGAAGTGCTGGCCTTCCGGCGACGGGTCCGAACCCAGCGCACCGGCGGCGAACTGCACGTTCTGCGCACGTACCGCGGCCAGTACCTGGCTGGCCGACAGACCATAGCCCTGCATCTTCTCCGGGTTCAGCCAGATGTTCATGGCGTACTCGGAACCGAACTGCTGGGTGCTGCCGACGCCGGGGATGCGCGAGACCTGATCGAGCACGCGCGAACCGACGATGTCGTTCAGGGCGTCACGGTTGATGGTCGGGGTATCGGACTGCAGCGCCACCACCATCAGGAAGCCGGCGTTGGCCTTGGCCACCACCACGCCCTGCTGGGTCACTTCCGAGGGCAGGCGTGGCGTGGCCAGCGAGACCTTGTTCTGCACCTGCACTTGGGCGATGTCCGGATCGGTACCGGTCTCGAAGGTCAGGGTGATCTGCGCACGGCCGTTGGACGCGGACGAGGAACTGAAGTACAGCAGGTGATCGATACCGGTCAGCTGCTGCTCGATCACCTGGGTGACCGATTTTTCCGTGGTGTCGGCACTGGCACCCGGGTAGGTCGCCGAGACGGTGACCTGCGGCGGGGCGATGTTGGGATAGGACTCCACGCCCAGGTTGAGGATCGCGATCACGCCGCTGAGCGAGATCAGGATCGCAACCACCCAGGCGAAGACTGGATGTTCGATGAAAAATTTAGGCATGACGGAAGGTTCCCGTTACTGCTTGTTCGAATCG
Source organism: Stenotrophomonas sp. YJH_SMC_27 (assembly GCF_059369815.1). NCBI lineage: Bacteria > Pseudomonadati > Pseudomonadota > Gammaproteobacteria > Lysobacterales > Lysobacteraceae > Stenotrophomonas > Stenotrophomonas sp. YJH_SMC_27. Next base: position 75,518 of record NZ_JCAFTA010000014.1, read on the forward strand.
GTGGCGGCCGGCTTGGCCGCATCGGCCTGCTCGGGCTTGGCAGCGTCGGCCGGTGCCTTGCCTGCGGCCGGTGCCGCGCCCGCCGGAGCGGCGCCGCCTGCGGCAGGCTTGCCGTTGGCGTCTTGCCCCGGGGTCCACGGCTTGGCCACCGCCGGTGCACCTTCCTTGACCTTCTGCACGCCGGCCACGATCACCTTGTCACCGGCGGCCAGGCCGTCGCTGACCAGCCAGTTGCCGTTCTGCGCGCCATCGGTCTTCACGTTCTTGCGCACGACCTTGCCGTCGGCGCCGACCACCATCACGTAGCCGCCGGTGGTATCGCGCAGCAGGGCCTGCTGCGGTACCAGGTAGGCGTTGTTGCGCTCGCCCAGGTTGGCCTGGAAGCTGACGAAGGCACCTGGCAGCAGGATCTGCTGCGGGTTCGGCAGCAGAGCGCGCAATGACACTGCACCGGTGGCCGGGTCGACAGTAGTGGAGGAGAAGTCCAGCGTGCCCGGCTCGCTGTAGGTGCTGCCATCGGCCAGCTTCACTGCCACCGTCGCCTTGCCGTCGCCGGACAGCGCCAGCGCGCCCTTGGCCTGCTGCGCGCGCAGCTGGGTCAGTTCGTCCACGCTCAGCGAGAAGTTCACGTACAGCGGGTCGAGCTGATCGACGGTGGTCAGCAGGGTCACATCGCCCTGGCCGACCAGTGCGCCCTCGGTGACCTGCTGCTTGTTGGCCACGCCACTGATCGGCGCGGTCACTTCGGCGTAACCCAGGTTGATCCGCGAGGAGGTCACGGCGGCTTCGGCCTGCTTGACCGCGGCCAGCGCGGTGCGCTCGGCCGACTCGGCGTTGTCCAGGTCGGACTTGGAGACGAACTGCTGCGGCGCCAGCGAGCGGGCACGGTCGGCGGCCACCTTGGCGTTGGCGTAGGTCGCGCGGGCCGAGGCCAGCTGCGCTTCAGACGCATTGAGCGAGGCACGCAGCGGCGCCGGGTCGATCAGGAACAGGGTCTGGCCCTGCTTGACCTGCGAGCCTTCCTGGTAGACGCGCTTGAGCAGCACGCCCGGCACCCGCGCGCGCACGTCGGCACTGCGGAACGGCGACAGGCGGCCGACCAGCTCACGCTGCAGCGGCAGGGTCTGCGGCTTGGCGTCGATCACGCCCACCTCCGGCGGCGGGGGCGTCTGCTGTTCCGGCTTCTTGCAGGCAGCCAGCGCGACAGCAACGGCGCACGTCAAGGCAAGGGTGCGGAGTGGGGCGGTCATCAGGAGGAACTCCGGGGTTGGTTTGTAGACGGGGCCGCCGACGGCTGTGGCGCGAAGGCGCGCAGGAAGCTGTCGACGGAGAACTCTGCCCAACGCCGACGCAGCAGTGCGTCATCACGGTGGGGGGTATGGAAACGCTGTTTGTCGAAATCCTGACCGGCAATCATGCTCAGCAGCAGTTCGGCCATGAAGTGCGGGTCGTCATGCCGGAGCTGGCCACGCATGCAAACGGTTTCAATCCATTCAGCAAGATGAAGCGTCAGCGCGCCGGCACCGTGCCGGTACAGCGTACGCGCCTCTTCGGGAAACTGGGCCGCATCGGCGGCAATCAGCCGGCAGGCCTGGCCCACGTGCGGTTGGTTGAAGTGCTCCAGGAAGTCAATGGCGAACTGGAGCAGGCTGGCACGCAGGTCGTCAGTGCGGAGTGCACGGACCATGGCGCCGGTGGCGTGGCCGACATGGCGCTGCATCACCCGGCGAAGCAGCTCCTGCTTGCTGCCGTAGCGCGAGTACAGGGTCTGCTTGGAGCAGCCCGCATGCTGGGCCACTGCGTCCATGCTCATCTGCATGCCCTGCTGGGCCAACAGCTGGCGTACGGCTTCGAACACGCGCTCATCGCGTGCGTCGAGGGCAACGGGGAGGTAGGCCGGATTCACGCGGTGGACTATACCGTCCAGTTCAGGATTGTGGAATCGAAACGGCGTTGCCGCGTGTGTCTTCCGGTAACACGCTTTGCCGATCCTGTCGCCAGAGCCGAACCGGGGCGCCATCACCCTACTGGCGCGAACTGAATAGGCGTCTAAACCGCAGCAAACCCGAATCTGCTTATTCCGTCCTGCAGCAAGGCCTTTTCCCGCGGTAGGGCTACAATTTCATTTTCCCAACTGAGCAAGCGCATCGCTCTGCCATGAAACCGCAAAAAACCGCAGCCAAGACCGTGAAAAACAAGACCAAACCAGCAGAAGCGGAGGTCGCAGTGACCGCTGGTTTCTCCCTGGAGCCGGTGTACACGGCCTTGCGCAAGCGCTACCCCGCGGCCGCACAGGCCGAAGCAGTGGCCTTTGCCACTGACTTCTACAAGCGTATGGAGGCGGACGAGTTCCCGCACCACAGCGCTGAAGAGTGGGCCGCTCTCGCGGCTGAGACGCTGGAATTCGCCCGTGCCCGCAAGGCTGGCAAGGCCAACGTCCGCGTGTTCAATCCGACCGCGAAGGCCAACGGTTGGGAATCGCCGCATACCGTGCTGCAGATCGTCAACGACGACATGCCGTTCCTGGTCGACACCGTCACCATGTCGCTGGCCGAGCAGGGCGTGGGTGTCCACGTGCTGGGCCACCCGGTGCTGCGCTTCACCCGCGACAAGGCCGGCAAGCTGGTCAAGGTCGGCGAGGGTGATGCCGAGTCGGTGATGCTGCTGGAGATCGACCGCCAACCGGCCGACGCCATGGCCGCCATCGAACAGGCCATCAACAAGGCGCTGGATGAAGTGCGTGCGATCGTGCGCGACTGGCAGCCGATGAAGGACAAGGCGCTGGCGCTGGCCGACGACCTGGGCAGCCGCCAGCTGCCGGTCGACGACGCGTCGCGCAAGGAAGCACAGGAGTTCCTGCGCTGGGCCGCTGACAACCACTTCACCTTCTTCGGCTACCGCGAGTACCGCGTCGAGAAGCAGGGCAAGGAAGAGGTGCTGGCGCCGCTGAACGACACCGGCCTGGGCCTGATGCGCGGCAAGGACAAGTCCGCCGCCCGTCCGGTCAAGACCCTGGCCGCGCAGGGCCTGAACACCACGTCCGGTTTGAAGGACGCGCTGATCCTGACCAAGACCAATGCCCGTTCGCGCGTGCACCGCGCCGGTTACATGGACTACATCGGCGTGCTGGAGTTCGACGCCAAGGGCAAGATCATCGGCGAGCAGCGTTTCCTCGGCCTGTTCACCTCCAGCGCCTACAACCGTCGCCCGTGGGAAATCCCGCTGGTGCGCCAGCGCCACGAGCACGTGATGAAGCAGTCCGGCCTGGCCCCGGCCAGCCACAGTGGCAAGGCCCTGCGCCATATCCTGGAAACCCTGCCGCGCGAAGAACTGTTCCAGTCCAGCGAGGACGAACTGTTCCGCACCGCGATGGGCGTGCTGGGCCTGCAGGAACGCGTGCGCAGCCGCCTGTTCCTGCGCCGCGACAAGTACAGCCGTTTCATCTCCGCGCTGGTCTACCTGCCGCGCGAGCGCTTCAACACCGACGTGCGCCTGCGCATCGAAGCGATGCTGAAGGACGCGCTGCACGGCGAGTTCGTCGACAGCTCGGTGGTGCTGGGCGAATCGCCGCTGGCCCAGGTGCACCTGATCGTGCGCCCGAAGCCGGGTGAAATGCTCGACGTCGATACCGCCGAACTGGAGCAGAAGCTGGCCCAGGTCCTGCGCAACTGGCAGGACGACCTGCGCGAGGCGCTGGTGGCCCGCCATGGCGAGACCGAAGGCTTGCGCATCGCCGCCCGCATCGGCAAGGCGCTGCCGGCCGGTTACATCGAAGACAACAGCACGGCTGTTGCGGCCAACGATGTCAGCCAGCTCGACGCGCTGACCGGCCCGGACGACCTGCGCCTGAGCCTGCAGGCCGTGCCGCGCGAAAGCGGCGATGGTCTGCGCCTGAAGCTGTATCGCCAGCTGGACGACATCCCGCTGTCGGACGCGCTGCCGATGATGGAAAACATGGGCCTGCGCGTGATCGCCGAGCGTCCGTACCGCCTGTCGGTCGACAACGCCCCGGTATACGTGCAGGACTTCGAGGTCGAGTCCACCGCTGGCGCGATCGATGCCGCCAGTGTCGATGAAGCCTTCGGCGAGACCTTCGCCCGCGTCTGGCACGGCGATGCCGAGAACGATGGCTTCAACCGCCTGGTGCTGGCGGCCGGCCTGCACTGGCGCCAGGTCGCCATGCTGCGTGGCTACTGCAAGTACCTGCTGCAGACCGGCGTGCCGTTCTCGCAGGCCTACGTGGAAGGCACGTTCGCGCGCTACCCGCTGCTGGCCCGTCTGCTGGTCGAGCTGTTCGAAGCCCGCTTCGATCCAGCCACCGGCCACGAGAGCAAGGACGACATCGCCGCCGGCCAGGCCCAGCTGAAGGCCCACTTCGATGTGCTGGCTGCTGGCGACGAGGCCACCCTGAAGGTGCTCAAGACCGTGGTCGACGCCCGCAAGGGCGACCGTGACGCGCAGATGCAGGCCGCGCGCGATGCGCTGCTGAAGCTGATGGACCGCGTGTCCAGCCTGGACGAGGACCGCATCCTGCGCTCGTTCATGGGCGTGATCGACGCGACCCTGCGCACCAGCTACTACCAGACCGATGCCAACGGCCAGCACGGCCATGTCATCAGCTTCAAGTTCGATTCGGCGCTGGTGCCGGACCTGCCGAAGCCGCGCCCGTACCGCGAGATCTTCGTGTACGGCCCGCGCGTGGAAGGTACCCACCTGCGCTTCGGTGCGGTTGCGCGTGGCGGCCTGCGCTGGTCGGATCGTCGCGAAGACTTCCGTACCGAAGTGCTGGGCCTGGTCAAGGCACAGATGGTCAAGAACACCGTCATCGTGCCGGTCGGCGCGAAGGGTGGCTTCTTCGCCAAGACCCCGCCGGTGAACGGCGACCGCGATGCGATCTTCGCCAACGGCGTGGCCTGCTACAAGCTGTTCATCCAGGGCCTGCTGGACATCACCGACAACATCGTCAACAACAAGATCGTGCCGCCGGTGGATGTCGTGCGCCACGACATGGACGATCCGTACCTGGTGGTGGCCGCCGACAAGGGCACCGCGACCTTCTCCGACATCGCCAACGGCCTGGCCGTCGCGCACGGCTTCTGGATGGGCGATGCGTTCGCCTCCGGTGGTTCGGTCGGCTACGACCACAAGGGCATGGGCATCACCGCGCGCGGTGCGTGGGAATCGGTCAAGCGCCACTTCCGTGCGCTGGGCCGTGACAGCCAGAGCCAGGACTTCACTGCGGTCGGCGTCGGCGACATGTCCGGCGACGTGTTCGGCAACGGCATGCTGCTGTCGCGCCACATCCGCCTGGTCGCTGCGTTCGACCACCGCCACATCTTCCTGGACCCCAATCCGGATGCGGCCACGTCGTTCATCGAGCGTGAGCGCCTGTTCACCCTGCCGCGTTCGAGCTGGGCGGACTACGACACCAAGCTGATCAGCAAGGGCGGCGGCGTGTACCCGCGCAGCCTGAAGTCGATCGAGATCACCCCGCAGGTGCGTGAGGCGCTGGGCCTGGACGAGAACGTCAAGGCGCTGTCGCCGAACGATCTGATGAGTGCGATCCTGAAGGCACCGGTCGACCTGCTGTGGAACGGTGGCATCGGTACCTACGTCAAGGCCGCCAGCGAACAGCACAGCGACGTCGGCGACCGTGCCAACAACGCGCTGCGCGTGAACGGTGGCGAGCTGCGCTGCAAGGTGGTGGGCGAGGGCGGCAACCTGGGCATGACCCAGCTGGGCCGCATCGAAGCTGCCCAGGCTGGCGTGCTGCTCAACACCGACTTCATCGACAACTCGGCCGGTGTCGACACCTCCGACCATGAAGTCAACATCAAGATCCTGCTCAACGATGTGGTGCGGGCCAAGAAGCTGACCGTCGAGCAGCGCAACAAGCTGCTGGCCTCGATGACCGATGAAGTCGCCGAGCTGGTGCTCAACGACAACTACCGCCAGAACCAGGCGCTGAGCCTGATGGAGCGGATGGCGGTCAAGCGCCTGGGTTCCAAGCAGCACTTCATCCGCACGCTGGAACAGCAGGGCCTGCTGGATCGCCAGATCGAGTTCCTGCCGTCCGATGCCGAGCTGTCCCAGCGCAAGGCGCGCGGCCAGGGCCTGACCCGCCCGGAACTGTCGGTGCTGCTGTCCTACTCCAAGCTGGTGGCGTTCAACCAGCTGCTGGATTCGGACATCCCGGAAGATCCGTACCTGTCCAAGGAACTGCAGCGCTATTTCCCGACCCCGCTGCAGAAGAAGTACGCCGACGCGATGGAGCGTCACCGCCTGAAGCGCGAAATCATCGCCACGGCCGTGACCAACCAGACCATCAACCGCATGGGCGCCACCTTCCTGATGCGCATGCAGGAAGACACCGGTCGTTCCATCGCCGAGGTTGCCAAGGCGTACACCATCAGCCGTGAAACGCTGGATGCACGCGCGCTGTGGGCGCAGATCGATGCCCTCGACGGCAAGGTGCCGGAGTCGGTGCAGATCGACGCACTGGAAGTGATCTGGAAGCTGCAGCGTTCGTTCGTGCGCTGGCTGCTGTCGCGCCCGGGCGCGATGCCGGGCATCACCGAAGCGGTCAACCGCTACCAGGGACCGTTCAACGACATCCGCGTTGCCTCGGGTGTGCTGCCGGATTCGCAGCGTCCGACCTACGAGGCCCTGGTGGCCGAGTGGAAGGAAAAGGGCCTGCCGTCTGCACTGGCACAGCAGCTGGCCGAACTGCACTTCCTGGAACCGGCGTTCGACATCATCGAACTGGCCCGCACCCGCAAGCTGAAGCCGGTGGACGTGTCCAAGGTCCACTTCCGCCTGGGTGATGCCCTGCAGCTGCCGTGGCTGTTCGAGCAGGTCGATGCGCTGGAGGTCAATGGCCGTTGGCACGCCGTGGCACGTGGCGTGCTGCGTGACGAACTGGCAGCCAACCACCGCAACCTGGCCGGGCAGGTGCTGGGCACCAAGGGCAACAGTGCCGAGGCCAAGGTCGCTGCCTGGATGGGCCGTGATGACAACAGCCTGCGCTTCACCCTGGCGATGCTGGCCGAACTGGCCGAGCAGAAGACCCTGGACTACCCGACCGTCTCGGTCGCGGTGCAGCGCCTGGGCCAGCTAGCTGCCCACGGCGCGTAAGTGACGTAGCGCCGGGCCATGCCCGGCCTGCGTGGAGAAAAGGAGCGGCCCCGCGAAAGCGGGTCCGTTCTGCATTGCCTTGGTAGTGCCGGCCGCTGGCCGGCAACTGCATGAACCGTTATCGGCTGAAGCTGCCGGCCAGCGGCCGGCACTACCGGGTATGCTCTTGCTGGCACACCCACCCGGATCCACCCATGAGCGACACCCCCCGCATCGCTTTCCTGGCCAGCACCGCTGAGCCCGCGCAGATGGCCCGCGCGGCGATGGTCTCGCGTTATGGCGATCACGCGCCTGAGCAGGCCGACGTGCTTTGCCCGCTGGGGGGCGACGGTTTCATGCTGCAGACCCTGCACCGGCACGGGCACCTGGGCAAGCCGGTGTTCGGCATGAAGCTGGGCACCGTGGGCTTCCTGATGAACCAGTACCGCGGCGACGATGACGTGCAGGCGCGCATCGCCCGTGCCGAACCGGCCAACCTGCGCCCGTTGGAGATGGTGGCGCTGACCGAATCGGGCACCAGTACCGGGTCGCTGGCCTACAACGATGTTTCACTGCTGCGCCAGACCCGGCAGGCTGCGCATATCGGCATCGACCTGAACGGCCAGGAGCGCGTGGCCGAACTGATCGGTGACGGCGTGCTGGTCGCCACCCCGGCCGGCAGCACCGCCTACAATTATTCCGCGCACGGCCCGGTGTTGCCGCTGGGGTCGCATACCATCGCGCTGACGCCGCTGGCCCCATATCGGCCGCGACGCTGGCGCGGGGCGATCCTCAAGGCCGATACCGAAGTGCGCTTCCGCGTGCTCGATCCCTACAAGCGTCCGGTCAGCGTCACCGCTGACTCGCACGAGACCCGCGACGTAGTGGAGGTGACCATCCGCGAGTCCAGGGACCGGCGCGTGACCCTGCTGTTCGACCCGGAACACAACCTGGAAGACCGGATCCTGAGCGAACAGTTCGTTTTTTGAGGACAATGGGCGGCCGGCCCTGCCGACCGCTTGAAGGACCCCCACCGATGGGCGACAACTCCCCCCGTTTGCTGACCGTCGCGGTCACCTCGCGCGCGCTGTTCGACCTCGAGGAAAGCCATGCGCTGTTCGAGAGCGATGGCGTGGCGGCCTATGCAGAATTCCAGCGCCAGCATGAGGACGACATCCTCGGACCTGGCGTGGCCTTCCCGGTAGTGCGCAAGCTGTTGGCCCTGAACCAGGGTGCCAGCCCGGAGGACCCGCGGGTCGAGGTGATCCTGCTGTCGCGCAATTCGGCCGACACCGGCCTGCGCATCTTCAATTCGATCCAGCACTATGGCCTGGGCATCATCCGCGCGACGTTCACCGCCGGCGAGCCGACCTGGCCCTACGTGAAGCCGTTCGGCACCGACCTGTTCCTGTCGGCCAACCCCGAATCGGTGCGCAGCGCGCTGCGCCATGGCATCGCGGCGGCGACCATCCTGCCCAAGCCGCCTGGCGAGACCGCAGCCGCAGCGGCCGACCAGATCGACATCGGTCGCCCTGCCGGGCAGCTGCGCATCGCCTTTGACGGTGACGCGGTGATCTTTGGTGACGAGAGTGAACGCATTTCGCGCGAGCAGGGCGTGGAAGCCTTTGGCCGCCATGAGCGCGAACGGGCCCGCGAGCCGCTCAGCGGCGGTCCGTTCCGTGGCTTCCTGTCAGCGCTGCACACGCTGCAGGAAGTATTCCCTGCCGGCGAGAGCGCGCCGATCCGTACCGCACTGGTGACTGCGCGTTCGGCGCCGGCCCATGAGCGGGTGATCCGCACCCTGCGCGAGTGGGGCGTGCGCCTGGACGAAGCGCTGTTCCTCGGCGGCCGGCACAAGGGGCCGTTCCTGCAGGCGTTCGGCGCCGACATCTTCTTCGACGATTCGCAGCACAACATCGACAGCGCCCGCGAGCATGTGGCTGCCGGCCACGTACCGCACGGCGTCGCCAACGAGGGATAGGGCGGATTCGACCGGCAGGTGCCAACCGTTGGTTGGCACTGCCGTCAGGCCACGGGTCCGATCAAGGGCTGCCCGACATCCCCAACTGCAGATCCACCACCTTCCAGCGCAGCCCCTGCGGCTCCAGCACCACCTTCATCGGCGGCTGGCCGGGACCGCGATCGACATCGATCACGAAGCGGTCCAGCGCTTCGAAATGGTGTTCGGCATGCTTCAACGGTCGCGCCGGTTCGGTCGGGCCGAAGGCATCGCCGCCCTGCAGTTCATTGCGGCCGCGCTTCCACAGCACGTGGCCCTGCAGCATCGCGCCGATCCCGGTGGGGGTCACCATGGTGTCCACCGCGGCACCGCCCAGCTGGTCGCCCAGCCCGTACAGCAGGGCACCGAAGGGACTGGCCGCCACGTCCGGGCCGGCCTGGCGCACCAGGTAGTCATTGAGCTGCGCGCGCAGGCTGCTGCGCACGCGCGGGAAATCGACGTAGCGTTCCAGGCGCGCGGTGTCGCGCTGCTCGATGGCCTTGGAAAGGCCATTGACGGTCAGGTAGGGGCCGCCGAACCACCAGGCCGCCAGGGCCAGGACCAGCAGCACAACCAGTGCGGAGAGTTTCTTCATGGCGGACAGACTGCCGCAACGGCGGCAGTGCGGGGTGAAGACTCACTGACTGGGCGAACCACGGCCATCACCGAAGGCATCGACCAGCTGTTGCCGTTCCGCCGGGGTCAGCGCCTCAAGGCGCGTCGCCAGCACTTCGTCCAGGCTGCCGGTGCGGGTGGTGCCCAGAATGCCGCTGGCGACGCCGCGATGGCCCAGGGCGTAGGCAAACGCGGTCTGGGCGGGGCGCTGGCTGTGGATGGCGGCGATGGTGTGGCGCATCCGGCGTGCGCTGTGCATCAGGGAGCGGCTGCTTGGCTTGAGCCAGGCTCTGGCCAGGTACCAGGCGTCGGCCGGGCGCGGCAGGCGGGCCCGTGATGGCAGCAGGTGGCCCTGCGCCAGCACGGTGCCGGCCAGCACGCCGATACCGGCCGCGTGCAGCCGGTCGATGAGGGGTTCACGATCCTGCTGCAGGGCGTTGTAGTCCAGAAGCACCACGTCGAACAGCGTGGGATGGTCGATCATCCAGCACAGGGTCGACGCCGTGTGCGTATTGATGCCGGTGTGCCGGATCAGCCCGCGTTCGCGCAGTCGCTGCAGTGCGGCCAGCAGGTCATCGTTGATGTCGTTCTGGCTGGCACCGTGCAGCTGGTAGATATCGAGGTAATCCAGGCCGAGGTTGCGCAGCGAGGCTTCGCAGCTGGCGGTGATGGCCGCTGGCGAAAAATTGCGCTGCTCGGCGCCGCTGACGCCGGCCTGGCCGGTCAGCGTGCCGCCCTTGCTGGAGATCACCAGCGAATCGCGCGGGTATTGCTTGAGCAAGGAGCGCAGGATGCGGCCCAGCCGCGGCTCGGCGTGGAAACCGGAGTAGTTGTGACCGGTGTCCAACAGGTTCACGCCCTGTGCCAGTGCATGCTCGACGACGTGCGCGGCCGACTGCTCCGGGAAGCGCCGATGCCCCCAGAAGCCGGAGCACCCAAGGCCGACCGGCGAAACCGCCAGGCCGGTGCGGCCCAGCGTGCGCCGTTGGTGCGCCAACGGCATCAGAATTCCAGGTCCAGCGCTGCGCACAGATAGTCGACGAACGGGCCGAGCGCGGCCAGATCCTTGCCCAGCGTGGACAGCAGGCGTGGGCCGGTCATGGTGGCGTCATCCAGCGGGCGCCACATCACCCAGTTGCGGTGCTTGAGGTCGTCGATGAACTCGAAGTCGGCCGGGAAGCCGCGCGGCGGACGCACCAGCTTTTCGCTCTCCTCGAACTCGAAGCGCCTGCGCAGCGCAGGTGCATGGGCCGCGGCCTTCCAGCTGCCCGGATTGTCGAGGATGAAGTGGCGCACGCGGCGCTGGGTTTCCGGTTCCGGGTGCCACAGGCCGGCACCGACAAAGCTCTCGCCTGGCTGCAGGTGCAGATAGAACGAGGGCGCGGCCACTTCGCGACGGCGCTCATGGAACAGGCGCGCACCCTGCCAGGTCTTGTAAGGCGATTTGTCGTTGGAGAAACGCGCGTCGCGGTGGATGCGGAACAGTGAGCCGCCGACGCCGCGGGTATCGGCGCGGAAGTGTTCGCTGACCTCGGCAAGGGCTGGCTGAAGATCACCCAACAGGCGCAGGAACGGCTGTCGCACATGCTCTTCGTACTGCTGGCGGTGGTCGTTGAACCACGCCTTTTCGTTGTGGCGCGCCAGGCTGCGCAGGAACTTGAAGCTGGCGTCCGAGAAATAGGTACTCACAAGGTCTCCTGCAGGTGCTGGCCCCAGTCGCGCAACGATTGCAGCAGGGCCTGGCGCCGCGCGTCGTCGGGCGACTCGGCGGCCAGCGCATCGAGCTGCTGCTGGTACTGGGGCAGGTTGAGTTCGCCCAGGCCGCCGTCTCCCAGCAGGCGCTGGCGCCGGTAATCCTGCCAGCGCTGGCGTTCAGCCGGCGCGAGGCTGTCCGGATGATTGCGCGCACGGTAGCGGAACAGCAGCTCCGGCAGGCGCGGGTCGCGGAAGCGGCCTTCCAGCGCGGCCAACTGCTCCGGTGCGGTGGTGCGGGCCAGCGCCAGCAGCGGTTTGTCGCCGTTGCCGAGGAAGCCGTCGTACAGGGAGGCATCGACGTCGGCCACGGTGGCCGCGCGCGGCTGGTTGTAGACCTGGCGCGCCTTCTCGGCAAGCTGAGGGGCGAACCCGCGCAGCCGTTGAACCTTGGCCTCGATCGCGGCCACGTCCAGGCCCAGGCGCGCGTGGTCGTCGCCACGAAGGTGGTTCCAGGCGACCAGGGCGGGCACCTTGTTCAGGTGCACTTCCTTCAGCGGCACCCGTGCCACGCCCTCGGGCAGTTCACTGGCGCGCAGGTACAGGCGCTGTGCGATCACCTCGGCCGGCAGGGCCAGCAGGTCGTCGATGTCGCCGTCCAGGTCGAACACGATCACCCGGTTGCTGATCGTCGGGTGCACGGACAACGGCAGCACCGGCGCCGCGCACAGACGGCTGGCGGGGTAGCGCATGGAAATGTGCAGCACCGGCGTCATCGCGGTGACATCCAGCAGGCTGCCGACGAAACGCTTGTCGCGCAGCTTCAGGGCGTAGTCCCACAGGCGCGGCTGCGACTGCTTGAACAGCCGTGCCATGCCGATCGTGGCTCGCACGTCGGATAGCGCTTCGTGCGCATCACCCTCGCGCACGTTGTTGGCTTCGGCCAGGTGCTCGAGTTTGAACGAGGTGGCACCGTCCTCGCGCAGCGGCCACTGGATGCCATCCGGGCGCATCGCGCGCATCAGCCGCAGCATGTCCAGCAGGTCCCAGCGCGAATTGCCGTTGCGCCACTCGCGTTCGTATGGGTCATGGAAGTTGCGGAACAGGCCGTAGCGGACGAATTCATCGTCGAAGCGCAGCGTGTTGTAGCCCAGGGCGCAGGTGCCGGGTCGCGACATCAGTTCGTTGATGCGGTCGAAGGCTTGGGACTCGCTGATGCCTTCGGCCAAGGCCTGCTGCGGGGTGATGCCGGTGACCAGGGTGGCCATCGGCGAGGGCAGCAGGTCATCGGCCGGGCGCACGAAGAAGCTGACCGGTGTGTCGATCTCGTTGAGGCCGGCGTCGGTGCGGATGGCGGCGAACTGCGAGATGCGGGTGCGCCGTGGATCCTGGCCGAAGGTTTCCAGGTCGTAGAACAGGAAGCTGTCAGCCATCAGTGCGCACCCTCCAGGACCGGTAGCTGCGCGTGGATCTGCGCTTCCAGCGCCGCCCAGTCGATGTTGTCCAGCGACTCGTGGCCGACCGTGGCCGCCACCAGCAAATCGCGCTGCAGTTCGGTACGGCGCAGCGCTTCGGCGTACGGCGTGTGCAGGAAGGTGACCATCGTGTAGTGCGGTACGAAGCGGGTCGGCCAGCGCCGCTGCAGTTCCCGCTCCAGTTCGCGCTGCAGCAGGAACGAGGGATCGGCCACGCGGTCGCGCATTTCCAGGTAGTTCTCCAGCGCCATCTGCTGGATCGCGCGTGCATTGGGTTTGCGCTCGGCCTCGAACGCAGCGAACGCACTTTCCAGGTCATCCGCCTCCATCAGGTGACGGGCCAGCGCAACGCAATCCTCGAACGCGCAGTTCATGCCCTGGCCGTGGAACGGCACCATTGCATGCGCGGCGTCGCCGATCAGTACGGCGCGACCCTGCTGGTGCCAGCGCTCCAGGGTGAGCGTGCCGAGCAGGCCCGGCGGGTGCTGTTCCCAATCCACGCGCAGGTTCGGGATCAGCGGCAGCGCGTCCGCGAACTCGCGAGCGAACAGCGCCTCGGCCTGCGCACCGGTATTGATCGTGGCAAAGCTGGGATCGCCCTGGTTGGGCAGGAACAGGGTGACGGTGAAGGTGCCTTCATGATTGGGCAGGGCGATGCACATGTAGTGGCCGCGTGGCCAGATGTGCAGCGCGTTGCGCTCGATGCGGAAGCCCCCGTCTTCGGCCGGCGGAATCTCCAGCTCCTTGTAGGAGTGATCGAGGAAGGCGATGTCCTCGCCCAGCGGCGCGCGCCGGTTCATTGCCGCACGCAGCGCCGAACCGGCACCGTCTGCACCGATCAGGGTGTCGAAGCGGATGTCGTGCGGGCTGTCATCGCGGTCATCGATGAAGCGGGCGTAGCCGGCATCGAAATCAACGGTGTGCAGGCGGCGATGGAAATGCACGGTGGCCCCTGCCTGTTCGGCCAGTTCCAGCAGCGTGGTGTTCAGGTCGCTGCGGTGGATCGACCAGATCACTTCGCTGTCATCACGGCCATAGCGCTGCAGCTGCGGTTCGCCGTCGCGTGGATGCACCATGCGTCCGCGCATCATCACCGCGCGCGCCATCACCTCGTCTTCCACACCGGCTTGGCGCAGGGCGTTGCGCCCACGCTCGGCCAGCGCCAGGTTGATCGAGCGGCCGCTCTCGTAGTCGGCCACGCGCGGATCGCCGCGGCGTTCGTACAAGGTGATGCGCCAGCCCTGGCGTGACAGCAGGATGGCCAGCAGGGAGCCGGCGAGGCCGGCACCGATAATGCTCAACGAGCGGGAGGCGTGTGCGATCAACGAACTGTCCAGCAGTAGGGGAGGGTCCGGCTCAAAGGCCGGCCCAGGCTTCCACTTCCTCGACGAAGTGGTGCACGTCCAGGTAGCGGTTGTAGAGCGGGGTGGGCGAGATGCGGATCACGTCGGGCTCGCGCCAGTCGCCGAGCACGCCGATGCTGCGCAGGTGCTCGAACAGGGCGCGCCCGCGCTCGCGGCCGCCGATCACGCGCAGCGACAACTGGCAGCCGCGGCGCTGCGGGTCTGCCGGGGTGATGATCTCCAGCACCTGCGGCAGGCGTGCGCGCACCAGTGCTTCGAGCATGCCGGTCAGCGCCAGCGATTTGCTGCGCAGCGCGTCCATGCCGGCTCGCTCGAACAGGTCCAGCGAGGCGCGCAACGGTGCCAGCCCCAGAATGGGCGGATTGCTCAGCTGCCACCCTTCGGCACCGATGGCCGGGGTGAACTGCGGTGCCATCTGGAAACGGGTGGCTTCCTCATGGCCCCACCAGCCAGCGAATCGGGGCAGGGTGGTGTCGCGATGGTGGCGCTCGTGCACGAAGGCGCCGGCAACCGCGCCCGGGCCGCTGTTGAGGTATTTGTAATGGCACCACACCGCAAAGTCCGGCGCCACGTCATGCAGGCGCAGCGGCAGGTTGCCCACCGAATGCGCCAGGTCGAAACCGATGCGCGCCCCCTGCAGGCGTGCGGCGCGGGTGATTGCATCGAGGTCGAAGGCCTGACCGGTGCGGTACTGCACGCCGGGCCACAGCACCAGCGCCAGGCGCGGGCCGTGCTCGGCGATGGCGCGTTCGATCGCGGTCAGCGAGATCGTGCCGTTGGCTTCGTCCGGCTGCACTTCCACCAGGCACTGGGCCGGGTCGAAGCCATGGAAGCGGATCTGTGCTTCGACCGCGTGGCGGTCGGTCGGGAATGCGCCGGCTTCCATCAGGATCACCGGGCGCTGCGTGGTCGGCCGGTAGAAGCTGACCATCATCAGATGCAGGTTCACGCTCAGCGTGTTCATCGCCACCACTTCGCTGGGCAGCGCACCGACCACGCGGGCCAGCTGCGCGCTCACCAGGCGGTGGTAGGACAGCCACTGGGTGGGGCCGGTGAAGTGGCCTTCCACCGCCAGCTCGCCCCACTGCTTCATCACTTCCTGCACCGCGGCCTGAGCGCCACGCGGCTGCAGGCCCAGCGAGTTGCCGACGAAGTAGGTCTGCTCGCCGCCGCCATGGCGCGGAATCAGGAATTCGTTACGCATCGGACGCAGCGGATCGGCGGCGTCCAGGGCAATGGCGTGGGTGCGGCTGAGCAGGTCGGACATGGTCGGGCAACAGGCTGCAACGGGACCGCCAGTGTAGCGCTTGGCGGCGTGCCTGCCGCGCGGCGCGCTCGCCGGGCATGGCCCGGCGCTACCTGGGGATCACGCGCATCGGTAGCGCCGGGCCGTGCCCGGCGGAGGTAACAGCAATCGCCATGCCCACCGGCCTTTCAGCCCGCCGCCGGCACCGGCAGCGGATCCACGTGCCCGCACTGGCTGCAGGTGCGCAGTTCCAGGCTGGCGTGGTAGCGCGCGAACACCTTGGGCAGGTCGGTCTCGATGTTCTGCAGCGCGAAGAACTCTTCGTGCAGCTTGTGGTTGCAGCGTTCGCAGTGCCAGATCACCCCGTCCTTCTCGTGCGGCAGGCGCTTGCGCTCGACCACCAGGCCGATGCCCCCGGGCGGGCGGCGCGGCGAGTGCGGCACCTTCGCCGGCAGCAGGAAGACCTCGCCGGCGCGGATCGGGATGTCACGTACCGCACCGTCCTCCTGCACCTTCAGCACCATCTCGCCCTCGAGCTGGTAGAACCACTCCGGGCCTTCGTCGTAGTGATAGTCGGTGCGCGAATTCGGCCCGCCGACCACCATCACGATGAAATCGCCGTTGTCGATCATCTTGTTGCCCACCGGCGGCTTCAGCAGGTGGCGGTTCTCTTCGATCCAGGCGTGCAGGTTGATCGGCGAAGCGAGCATGGTGGTCATCCGTGGGGGATCAGTCGCGACGGCCCTTGCGCGGCACGAAGGATAGTGCCTTCTCATATGCCGGCTGCAGCTCTTCCAGCGAGCCTACGTCGATGCCCATTTCACGCACGCGACCGTCCTTCAGGCTGTACACCCAGCCATGCACCATCAGCTTCTGGCCGCGGGCCCAGGCGTCCAGCACGATGGTCGAGCGACAGAGGTTGGCGACCTGCTCGATCACGTTCAGCTCGCAAAGGCGGGCGTGCTTGAGTTCATCGTCTTCGATCGCATCGAGGATGCCCTGGTGCTTCTGAACGACGTCGCCGACGTGGCGCAGCCAGTTGTCGGCCAGGCCGACGCGGGTATTGTGCAGGCAGGCGTGCACGCCGCCGCAGCCGTAATGGCCGACGATCAGAATGTGCTTGACCTTCAGCTGGTCCACCGCGTACTGCACCACGCTCAGGCAGTTCAGGTCGGTGTGGGCGACCACGTTGGCAACGTTGCGGTGCACGAACACTTCGCCGGGTGCCATGCCGATGATCTGGTTGGCCGGAACTCGTGAATCGGAGCAGCCGATCCACAGGTACTCGGGATGCTGCTGCTTGGCCAGCTGGTGGAAGAAGTCCGGGTCTTCCTTCTCGATGCGGTCGGCCCAGTCGCGGTTGTTCTGCAGCAGCTTGTGGATGTCTTTCATGTTCGGATGCCTGGCGTCGGGTGGGGGCGCGCCGCAGCCGTCCGGCTGCGTCGTCGCGGGAATCGGGGGCGTTCAGCCGCTGGGGGTGGCCTGTTCGCGGTGCCAGCGCATCCACTGCGCCAACTCGGTGGAGGAAGGGGTGCCCAGCTGTTCCAGTTCGGCGATCACGGCACGCTGGTTCGCATCGGGGTGGTTCTGGCTCAGCTTCAGCTTCAGCTGCACGTGTTCAACCTGGAAGCGGAAGCCGACGATGGCGCGCAGCTCCGCGCCGTGTTCGGCGCGCGCGGCATCGAAGCGCCAGGCCTGGCCGACGCTGGCTTCGAAACGGTCGCTGATCGCGCCGACCAGTTCGGCCAGCGCATCGGTGTCGTCGAAGGTGTGCAGCTGGCCGCGCAGCTCGGCGGCCGCATAGTTCCAGGTCGGCACCCGCGCGGCGGGCTCCTTGTCCGGATACCAGCTGGCCGAGACGTAGCCGTGCGGGCCATCGACCAGTACCTTGGCCGCACCGCTGTGGCGCGACTGCGGGTTGGCGCGGGCCCAGTGCCCGCGCAGCTCAATGCGCTCGCCCTCGCGCCGGTACAACACCGGCATCCGCGTCAGCTCCGGCAGGCCATCGCTGCCCGGGGTGAGCACGCTGACGAACGGATCGCGCGCCAGCAGGCGGTCCAGCCAGAGCAGGTCGGTCTCGGCGAAGGCGCGCGGGGTGAACATGCCAGGGTCAGGCGCGCCCGCCCAGCGACTGGATCATGCGGCCACGCAGGCCCTCGTCGCTGTCGGCCTGCGGCGGCTGCACTTCGTGCAGGCTGAAGCCGCGCACCAGCGCGTCCTCCTCGTCCAGGCCGTCATACTCGACGAATTCAGCGTCGAACAGCTGCGAACGGGCGGTGTCTTCACTGTCATAGCTCAGCGTGTTGCCGTCGCTGTCGAGCACTTCGGCGGTGCCGGCAGGGCGCACCCGCAGGCGTGCCCAGATCAGGGTGTTGCCGAGGCTGGCCAGCCACCAGCTGTCGCGCGAAGTGGTGATGTCATTCATGGATGTGTTACCAGAGCGAGGCCAGCCAGAGCAGGGCAGCCATGCCCAGTCCGGCCAGCAGGGTCAGCAGCGATACCCAGGCCGGCGTCGCCAGCCCGGACAATGATCGGTCCGGCTGCTGGCGATAGTCGCGGCGCAGCAGCCAGGCCAGGGCATCGGGCTTGAGGAAGGCGCCGCTGCCGAAGCGCTCGGCGAGCGCCGGATGGCGGTCGCGCACGTGCACCAGGGTCAGCGGCCAGAAGATCACGAAGGCACTGAACCCGGCCACTGCAACGCCAACGAAACAGAGGGCGAAGAACAGGGTCATGGGGGCAGCACCTCCGTGGTCGTTTGGGGCTTAGAAGTCCGCGCTGCCCGGGGCGCGCGGGTAGGGGATCGCATCGCGGATGTTGGACAGCCCGCAGACGTAGACCACCAGGCGCTCGAAGCCCAGGCCGAAGCCGGCGTGCGGCACCGAACCATAGCGGCGGAAATCGCGGTACCAGCTGTAGTGCTCGCGATCCAGGCCGAACTGGGCCATGCGCGCATCCAGCACGTCCAGGCGCTCTTCGCGCTGGCTGCCGCCGATGATCTCGCCGATGCCCGGGGCCAGCACGTCCATCGCGGCAACGGTCTTGCCGTCGTCGTTCAGGCGCATGTAGAAGGCCTTGATGTGCTCCGGGTAGTTGGTCACCACCACCGGGCGGCCGACGTGTTCCTCGGTCAGCCAGCGCTCGTGCTCGGTCTGCAGGTCCAGGCCCCATTCCACCGGGAAGTCGAACTTCCTGCCGGACTTCTGCAGCAGGCTGACCGCATCGGTGTAGTCGATGCGCTCGAACGGTGCGTTGATGAAATCTTCCAGCTTGGTGATCGCGTTCTTGTCCACGCGCTCGGCGATGAAGGCCAGGTCGTCGCTGCGCTCGTTCAGCACCGCGCGGAACAGGTACTTCAGGAACTCTTCGGCCAGGCGTGCGTCTTCGGCCAGGTCGGCGAAGGCGATTTCCGGCTCGATCATCCAGAACTCCGCCAGGTGGCGGGTGGTGTGGCTGTTCTCGGCGCGGAAGGTCGGGCCGAAGGTGTAGACCTTGCTCAGCGCCAGGCAATAGGCCTCGACGTTCAGCTGGCCAGACACGGTCAGGAAGGTTTCCTTGCCGAAGAAGTCGCGGCTGAAATCGATCGCGCCCTTCTCGTCGCGCGGCAGGTTCACCATGTCCAGGGTGGACACGCGGAACATCTGGCCGGCGCCTTCGGCGTCGGAGGTGGTGATGATCGGGGTGCTGATCCAGTTGAAGCCGTTCTCGTGGAAGAAGCGGTGCACGGCCTGGGCCAGGCAGTTGCGGATGCGGGTGACCGCCCCGAACAGGTTGGTGCGCGGGCGCAGGTGCGCCACTTCGCGCAGGAACTCCGGCGACATCGGCTTGGGCTGGATCGGATAGGTGAGCGGGTCTTCGACCCAGCCGACCACTTCAAGCGTGCTGGCCTGGATCTCGAACGACTGG
Organism: Stenotrophomonas sp. YJH_SMC_27; assembly: GCF_059369815.1. NCBI lineage: Bacteria > Pseudomonadati > Pseudomonadota > Gammaproteobacteria > Lysobacterales > Lysobacteraceae > Stenotrophomonas > Stenotrophomonas sp. YJH_SMC_27. The sequence goes on from NZ_JCAFTA010000014.1 coordinate 94,925, forward strand.
CCCTTGCCCTGCGACTTCACCAAGGTACCGGTGCCGATGACCGAGCAGCCGCTGGTCAGTCGCTTGATCTCGTCGAAGTTGCCCAGGGTGTCGTTGGCCACGACCTGGATCGGGGCGAAGCAGGAGCCGTCGCTCACATTCACGAAGGCCAGATTCGCTGAACCGCGCACCGTGCGCACCCATCCGCGTACCGTGACTTCGCCGCCTTCCGGGATCTTCCCGGCAAGCGCATGTTCAACGCTGACCACCGTCATGACTTGAATCCTCTGCTGATCGACTCGATCTGTGAACACGGGAGTTTACCGGTTGCAGCGTTCTGCTTGCGAGGCATTTTTCGCAGCCACAGCTCCTTATAATGTCCCCGTACCTCTGGAGTAGCCCCATGGCCGTCAGCCTGACCCCCGTTGCCTTCGAGCGCGTGCAGCGCTTTGTCGCCCAGACCCCCGGCGCGCTGGGCCTGCGTTTCGGCGTGACCAGGACCGGCTGCTCCGGCTGGGGCCACATCACCGACCTGGCCCGCGATGAGCGCGAGGGCGATACCGTGTTCGAGCAGGACGGCGTGAAGATCTATGTCGACGCCAAGAGCCTGGCGCTGGTGGACGGCACCGTGATCGACTTCGGCAAGCACGGCCTGAGCGAGACCTTCACGTTCAGCAACCCGAACGCCACCGCCGAGTGTGGCTGCGGCGAGAGCTTCACCACTGACGCCGACAAGGCCTGACGGCCGGCCGGGGCCTGATCGTTCTGGTAGCGCCCAACCCGGGTTGGCTGGGCGCTCGCCCCCGGTTCAGGGTGTCAGGTGGCCCACCGGTTGCCCGGCCACCCCATCTGCGCCATAATGCGCGGCTTCCTGCCTCCCTGGCGGGAACCCTTGCCCCACCGCGGTCTCAACGGCGGGGGGCTGTCCGGCCGCAAGGCCACATCCGAAAGGTAGAAAGAAACATGAGTCGTCATTACGAAATCGTGTTCATGGTCCACCCGGACCAGAGCGAGCAGGTCCCGGCCATGATCGAGCGCTACAAGTCGCTGGTCGAGAACGGCAACGGCACCATCCACCGTCTGGAAGACTGGGGCCGCCGCCAGCTGGCGTACCCGATCCAGAACCTGGTGAAGGCCCACTACGTGCTGATGAACATCGAAGCCGACCAGGCCGTTCTGAACGAACTGACCGAGAGCTTCCGCTTCAACGACGCCGTGCTGCGCAACCTGGTCATCAAGCGTGACGAGGCTGACACCGAGCAGTCGCTGATCATGAAGAGCAAGGACGAGAAGGGTGACAAGCCGGAGCGCGGTGAGCGCCGTCGTCGTGACGACGAAGAAGGCGAGTCCAACAACACCGCTGACAACGAAGCCGGCGACGACGCCGCTTCCGCCGCCTAAGGAGCCTTCCCATGTCCAAGTTCTTCCGTCGCCGCAAGTTCTGCAAGTTCACTGCTGAAGGTGTGAAGGAGATCGACTACAAGGATCTCAACACCCTGCGCCAGTACCTGACCGAGAACGGCAAGATCGTGCCGAGCCGCGTCACCGGTACCAAGTCGAAGTACCAGCGCCAGCTGGCGACCGCCGTCAAGCGCGCTCGCTTCCTGGCCCTGATCCCGTACACCGACAACCACGACGTCTGATGCAGGCGGGGCGGCCCGACGCCGCCCCCGCTGTGCCAGCTATTCGGACAGCCTTTGTTGCGGGGCGTTGCCTCGCTAACGAATAACTTATCTGGAGCAATACCATGCAGTTGATCCTCCTGCAGAAAGTCACCAACCTCGGCAACCTGGGCGACCTGGTTGATGTGAAGCCGGGCTACGGCCGCAACTTCCTCGTGCCGCAGGGCAAGGCCGTGCCGGCCACCGAGAGCAACAAGGCCGAGTTCGAAGCCAAGCGCGCCGAATACGAAGCCAAGGCCCAGGCCATCCACGCCGACGCTGAAGGCCGCAAGGCCAAGCTGGAAGGCGCGAGCGTGACCATCGCCGCCAACGCTTCGACCGAAGGCAAGCTGTACGGCTCGGTTGGCCCGCGCGACATCGCCGAGGCCTTCACCGCCGCCGGCCTGCCGCTGGAAAAGAGCGAAGTCATCCTGGGCGAAGGCGCCTTCCGCAACATCGGCGAATACGACGTGCTGATCCACCTGCACGCCGACGTCGAGACCACCGTCAAGGTCGTCGTCGTCGCCGAAGCCTGATCCCACGCCGCAAGGCCTGGCATCACCGCAGAACGGGCGCCCGCAAGGGTGCCCGTTTTGTTTTATGGCTCCCGCTCCAGGGTGTCGAGGCCGGCCGGGCCGACGGGGCAGGGCTGGACAATGTTCCACGTCCATTCGTAGAACACGGCCACATCGGTATACTCAGGGCGTCACACCCGTTCCACGGTCATCGATCCCAACAGGATCAATGACTTGGAGGGTAAACGCAGGCCGCTTGCCGGCCCCAGTCCGGAACCCCTATGCGTCTTTCCACGATCAAGCTGTCCGGCTTCAAATCGTTCGTCGATCCGACCACCCTGCACCTGCCGACCAACATGACCGGCGTGGTGGGGCCCAATGGTTGCGGCAAGTCGAACATCATCGACGCCGTGCGCTGGGTCATGGGCGAGAGCTCGGCCAGCCGCCTGCGTGGCGACTCGCTGACCGACGTGATCTTCTCCGGGTCCAATGCCCGCAAGCCGGTGTCACAGGCCACCGTCGAGCTGATCTTCGACAACTCCGACCACACGATCTCGGGCGAGTACGCCTCGTTCAACGAAATCTCGGTCAAGCGCACGGTCAGCCGCGACGGCACCAGCAACTACTACCTCAACGGCACCAAGTGCCGTCGCCGCGACATCACCGATCTGTTCCTCGGCACCGGCCTGGGGCCGCGCAGCTACTCGATCATCGAGCAGGGCATGATCAGCCAGATCATCGAGGCACGCCCGGAAGACCTGCGCGTGTACCTGGAAGAGGCGGCCGGCATCTCCAAGTACAAGGAGCGCCGCAAGGAGACCGAGACCCGCATCCGCCACACCCGCGAGAACCTGGACCGGCTGGGCGACCTGCGCGACGAGATCAGCAAGCAGCTGGAGCACCTCAAGCGCCAGGCCAAGCAGGCCGAGCAGTACCAGGCCCTGCAGGAAGAGCGCCGGGTCAAGGACGCCGAGTGGAAGGCGCTGGAATTCCGCGGCCTCGACGGACGCCTGTCCAAGCTGCGCGAAGGATTGTCGCAGGAAGAAACGCGGCTGCAGCAGCTGATCGCCGACCAGCGTGATGCCGAAGCCCGCATCGAAACCTCGCGCGCGCGGCGCGAAGAGGCTGCCGACGCGCTCAACACCGCACAGGCGGCGGTCTACCAGGTTGGCAGTACGCTGGCGCGCCTGGAACAGCAGATCCAGCACCAGCGCGAGTTGTCGCAGCGCCTGCACAAGGCACGCGATGAAACCCAGCAGGCCCTGGCCGAACTGGGGCAGCACATCAGCGGTGATGAGGCCAGGCTGAGGGTGCTGCGTGAGGCGGTGGAGGCCGCCACTCCGCAGCTGGAAGCACTGCAGGAAGAAAACGAGATCAAGCAGGAAAGCCTGCGCGAGGCCGAAGAGCGGCTGGCCAGCTGGCAGCAGCGCTGGGAACAGCACACCTCGCAGAGTTCGGAAGCCTCGCGCGCCGGCGATGTCGAGCGCACGCGCGTGGACTATCTGGACAAGCAGATCCTCGATGCCGACCGGCGTCGTGAGGCCCTGGCCGCCGAGCGCGCCGGGCTGGATGTGGATGCGCTGGAAGAGGCCTTCGAGCAGCTGCACCTGCAACACGACACGCAGAAGGCTGCGCTGGATGAGCTGAGCGAAGACGTCGAGCTGCGCAAGCAGGGCGTGGCGGCGGTGCAGGAACAGCAGCGCAATGGCCAGAACGAACTGGCCGAACTGCGCAAGCAGGCCAACGGCCTGCGTGGCCGCCTGGCCTCGCTGGAGGCCCTGCAGCAGGCCGCGCTGGGCCAGGAGCAGGGCGCGGCAGTCGCGTGGCTGAAGGCGCGGGGGCTGGATTCTGCGGCGCGTGTCGGCGAGCGCCTCGACGTGGATGCCGGCTGGGAAAACGCGGTGGAAAGCGCGCTCGGCCACTTGATCGAAGGTGTGCTGGTCGATGACCCGGCCAGCCTGGTCGATGCCCTGGGTGAGCTCGGCGATGGTCACCTTGCGCTGGTCGCCAACGGCGATGACGAGCTGAAGGTCGCCCCGACCTCGCTGGCCGCGCGCGTGCGTGGCCCGGTGACGATCCGTCGCCTGCTGGCACACCTGCATGCTGCCAAGGACCTTTCCGAAGCGAAGGCGTTGCAGGGCAGCCTGCCGGAAGGTGATTCGGTCATCACCCAGGGTGGCGAGCGCCTGGGCCAGGGCTGGCTGCGCGTATCGCGCTCCGGCGCGGCCCAGCAGGGTGCGCTGCTGCGCGAACGCGAGATCCAGGAACTTCGCGAGCAGATCGAACAGCTGCAGGACCGCGAGGCCGAGCTGGAAGAACAGCTGGCCGGTTTCCGTGAGCAGCTGCACGCTGCCGAACAGCAGCGTGAAGACGCGCAGCGCGCGCTGTACCAGGCCCATCGTGCGGTCTCCGAACTGGCCGGCCAGTTGCAGGGCCAGCAGGGCAAGGTGGAGGCGGCGCGCACGCGCATCGACCGCATCGAAGGCGAGCTGAAGCAGCTGCAGGAAACCATTGAAGCCAACAACGAGCAGGCGCGTGAAGCACGCTCGCGGTTGGAGAGTGCGGTCAGCAGCATGGGCGACCTGGAGTCGACCCGGCAGCGGCTGGAGGGCGAACGCCGCCAGCTGACCGAAGCCCGCGACCTGGCCCGCGATGCCGCCCGCGCGGTACGCGAGCGCGCGCATTCGTTGGCCCTGACTTTGGAATCGCAGCGGGCGCAGCTGGCCTCGTTGAGCCAGGCGCTGGAACGCATGGGCACCCAACGTGGACAGTTGGATTCGCGGCTGGGCGAACTGCATTCGCAGCTGGACGAAGGTGATTCGCCGATCGAAGCACTGCAGGCTGAGCACCAGAATGCGCTGGAAGAGCGTGTGCGCGCCGATCGCGTGCTGACCGAGGCGCGAACGCTGCTGGACGGCATCGACGCTGAGCTGCGCAATTACGAGCAGACCCGCCACCAGCGCGACGAGCAGGCGTTGGTCCAGCGCGAGCGCATTTCGCAGCGCAAGCTCGACCAGCAGGCGCTGGTGCTCAGTGCCGACACCCTGCAAGCGGCGGTGGAAAAGGCCGGCTTCGTGCTGCAGGACGTGCTCAACGCACTGCCCGAGGATGCCCGCCTGGGCGACTGGGAGCAGGCGGTCCACCAGATCGATGCTCGAATGCGCCGGCTGGAGCCGGTCAATCTGGCGGCCATCCACGAGTATGGCGAGGCGTCGCAGCGCTCGGACTACCTGGATTCGCAGCACGCCGACCTGACCACAGCGCTGGAAACCCTGGAAGACGCGATCCGCAAGATCGATCGCGAGACCCGCGGCCGCTTCAAGGACACCTTCGACCGCGTCAACGCCGGCGTGCAGGCGCTGTACCCGCGCCTGTTCGGCGGCGGCCATGCTTACCTGGAGCTGACCGGTGAAGACCTGCTCGATACCGGCGTGACCATCATGGCGCGCCCGCCGGGCAAGCGCGTGTCCAGCATCTCGCTGCTGTCCGGCGGTGAGAAAGCGATGACCGCGGTGGCGCTGGTGTTCGCCATCTTCCAGCTGAATCCGGCGCCGTTCTGCCTGTTGGATGAGGTGGACGCACCGCTGGACGAAGCCAACGTCGGCCGCCTGGCCAACATGGTCAAGGAAATGAGCGAGAAGGTGCAGTTCCTGTTCGTCAGCCACAACAAGGCGACGATGGAGGCCGCGCACCAGCTGTCCGGCGTGACCATGCGTGAGCCAGGCGTCAGCCGCCTGGTCAGCGTGGACCTGGAAGAGGCCGCGCGATTGGCGGGCGCGGCCTGACGTGCCATCCTAGTTACCTGAATGAACTAGCCGGAGAACCTATCGAATGTCCGACACGGCACTGTTGCGCATCGGCATCCTGGCCGCCGGCCTGCTGTTGATCGCCGCGATCTTCCTGTTTGGCCGTCCGAAGAAAAAGCCCCAGGGGCGCCGCGTGGAAAGCGCGGAGCCCACCAGTGGCGAGCGCCGTGAGCCGGTGCTGGGCGACGACGGCGTCGCCGTGGCCGAGGGTCGCGTCGAACCGGGCATGGGCACGGAGGGCGAGCAGGCCGAACTCGGCCTGACCGATACCGACCCGGGCGCCAGCGACCTCGGCAAGCGCGCCACCCAGGATTTCGACAAGATCGTCTCGCTGTTCGTGGCCGCCCGGGCCGGCGAGCAGCTGCGTGGCGAGGACATCGTGGTGGCCGCAGAGAAGACCGGCCTGGTGTTCGGCCACATGAACGTGTTCCACCGCCTGGTGGAAGGCCACCCCGAACGCGGGCCGATCTTCTCGATGGCCAGCATCATGAAGCCGGGCAGCTTCGACATGGCCAACATCCGCGCCATGGAAACCCCGGCCATCGCATTCTTCCTGACGCTGCCGGCGCCGCTGACCGCGCTGGACGCCTGGGAGAAGATGCTGCCGACCGTGCAGCGCATGGCCGAGCTGCTCGATGGCGTGGTGCTGGATGACAGCCGCAACGCCCTGGGGCGCCAACGCATCGCGCACATCCGTGACGAGCTGCGCGCCTACGACCGCCAGCACCAGGCACCGCCGCTGACCAAGACCCCTCGCTGGTAAGCGCCATGGTGTGCCGACCAACGGTCGGCACCCACAACAGTAGATCCACGCCATGCGTGGATGGGGCGAACCAAGGTTCGCCCCTACCAACAGGGTCAGGCCGGTACGCCGGCCACCTTGGCGAACGCACGGCGGAATGCGGCCATCTCCTCTTCGGTGCCGACCGTTACGCGCACGCGCTGCGGCCAGATCGGCCAGCTGCGCCCGATCACCACGCCGTTCTCCGCCATTGCCTTGGCGAACGCGCTGCCATCGCGCTGCACGTCGACTATGAAGCAGTTCGCCTCCGAGGGTACGCAGCTGAACCCGCGCTTGCCGAGCCAGGCGATGGTGGCCTGCCGCATCGTGGCGTTCTGCAGGCGCCGCTGGGGGATCAGCTGCGGGTCGCGCAGGCTGGCCAGTGCCGCCGCCAGCGCCGGAACCGGCAGCGGGTTGTCGCCCAGGCTGGCCAGTTCGCGCAGACGGTCGGGATGTGCGGCCGCCACGCCCAGGCGCAGGCCGGCCATGCCGTACAGCTTGGAAAACGTGCGCAGCACGATCAGGTCATCGCGCTGCGTCACCTGGGTGATCAGGCTGGGCTGATCGCTGTACTGCAGGTAGGCCTCGTCGACCAGTACGCGGGTCGATGCGGGCTTGTGGGCCAGCAGCCAGGCAAGCTCATCTGGCGGGCTGATCGACCCAGTCGGATTGTTCGGGTTGCACACATACAGCAGCCCGGTCGGGCGCGCGTGCGCGGCAGCGACCATCGCACGCAGGTCATGCGCACCGTCCTCGCGCAGCGGCACCTTCTGCACATGCGCACCGTGGGCGGCGGCGACCTCGCCGAGCGTCTCGAAGGTCGGGTCGGCGACTACAAGTCCCGCCTGCGGCCCGGTCCACAGCACGGCGGCACGGTTCAGCGGTTCGCTGGAACCCGGATAGAGGCGCACGTGATCAGCCGGGATGCGCGCCTGCTCGATGAAGGCATCGCGCACTTGGCCTGCCAGCGCGAAGCGGTAGCGACCGCATCCGGCGATGCTGTCGCGTGCTGCCTGCTGGGCTGCAGGCGAGGGGCCGTAGGGACATTCGTTGAAATTCAGCAGCACCGCACCTTCGGCGGGGGCGGGAGCGGCGGCTGTCGCCGGTTGGGTATGGCCAAGCTGCGGCAGCCCGCTGCCAGCGACGGCGAGGCCAGCACCGGCCAGTTGCAGGAAGCGTCGACGGGAAGCAGGCAGGGTCACGGGCACGATTCCGAAGGGCAGACCGTCGCACGCTAGCGCTGGTCGCGGTGGGCGGCAAGCCCGCTTTTTGTAGTGCCGAGCCATGCTCGGCTGCAGGTGTGCCAACCAAGGTTGGCACCTGCCGGGGCGGGGAGAAGGTCGGCACCTGCCGGGAGGGGAGAAGGTTGGCCACCAGGGCAGGGGAGCGGCCGTCGAGCATGGCTCGACGCTGCGAAGGCAGGGCGTTACAGGGCCTGACGGCCGGGCGCGGTAGAATCCCCGGCCATCCCAGAACCACCGGATCCCGATGAGTCCCAGCCCCGCCGAACGCGCCGACGACCTCCGCCGGCAGATCGCCCAGGCCAACCGCGCCTACCATGAGCTGGACGCGCCGGAGATCCCCGACGTCGATTACGACCGGTTGGTGCGCGAACTGGAAGCACTGGAGCGCGAACATCCTGAACTGGCCCGCGCCGACAGCCCGACCCAGCAGGTCGGTGCGCGTCCTTCCGGCCGCTTCGCCGAGGTGCGCCATGCTGTGCCGATGCTGTCGCTGTCCAATGCGTTCAGCGACGAGGAGGTGGCTGATTTCGTGCGCCGCATTGACGAGCGGCTGGGGCGTCGCAGCCTGCGGTTTTCGGCCGAGCCGAAGATGGACGGGCTGGCGATCAGCCTGCGCTACGAGGACGGTCATTTCGTGCTCGGCGCGACCCGTGGCGATGGCACGACCGGCGAGGACGTGACGGCCAATCTGCGCGAGATCGGCGACATTCCCAAGCGCCTGCACGGCAAGGACTGGCCGGATGTGCTGGAGGTGCGCGGCGAGGTGTACATGGCCCGCGCCGACTTCGAGGCCTACAACGAGCGTGCGCGCCTGCACGGCGGCAAGGTGCTGGCCAATCCGCGCAACGCGGCGGCCGGTTCGCTGCGCCAGCTCGACCCGAAGATCAGTGCGCAGCGCAGGTTGAGCTTCTTTGCCTACGGTACCGGTGAAGTGCAGGGCGGCGAGCTGCCCGATACCCATTCGGGCACCCTGGCCCAGCTCGGCGCCTGGGGCTTCCCGGTCAGCGAGCTGTGCAAGGTGGTGGAGGGCACTGATGGCCTGCTCGGCTACTACCGCGATATCGGTGAGCGCCGCGATCGCCTGCCGTTCGACATCGACGGCGTGGTCTACAAGCTGGATGACCGCGCCGGCCAGCAGGCCATGGGCTTCGTTTCGCGCGCGCCGCGCTGGGCCATCGCGCACAAGTTCCCGGCGCAGGAACAGAGCACGACGGTAGAGGCCATCGAGATCCAGATCGGCCGCACCGGTGCCGCAACACCGGTCGCGCGACTGGCACCGGTGGCCGTGGCCGGCGTGATCGTGTCCAACGCCACCCTGCACAACGCCGACCAGATCGCACGCCTGGATGTGCGCGTGGGCGACAGCGTGATCGTGCGCCGTGCCGGCGACGTGATCCCGGAAGTGGTCAGCGTCATCCTCGATCGCCGCCCACAGGGCACTATGCCGTGGCAGATGCCGACGCGCTGCCCGGTGTGCGGCTCGGAGATCGTGCGCGAGGAAGGGGCAGCGGCATGGCGCTGCTCGGGCGAACTGTCCTGCCCGGCGCAGCGCAAGGAAGCCATTGCCCATTTCGCCTCGCGTCGCGCGATGGACATCGATGGCCTGGGCGACAAGTACATCGAAACCCTGGTCGACGCCGGCATCGTCAGGAGCGTGGCCGACCTGTACCGGCTCAGTCGTGACCAGCTGCTGCACCTGAAGCTGGTGCTGGATGCGGAAGACCCGTCCGCACTGGCCGCTGCGCTGAAACCGCATCTGCCCGCCGAGGGCAGTGGCGCGGTACTCAACGCCGTGCTGAAGCTGGACGGCAGCGATCCGGGCTGGCGCGCGCAGGCGCTGGCACAGCCCGCCAGCTTCGAATGGAACACGAAGAAGATCGCCACCAAGTGGGCCGACAACCTGATCGCAGCAATCGACGCCAGTCGTGCCGCCACGCTGGAACGCCTGCTGTTCGCGCTCGGCATCGAACACGTTGGCGAGAGCACCGCCAAGGCCCTGGCGCAGTGGTTCGGTGACCTGGAACTGATCCGCCATCTGCCGTGGCCGCTGTTCAAGCGCGTGCCGGACATCGGTGGCGAAGTGGCGCGCTCGCTCGGTCACTTCTTCGAACAGCAGGGCAACCAGCAGGCCATCGATGACCTGCTGCAGGTCGGCCAGGTGCACATCAGCGATGTACATGCCCCCAGTGCCAAGCTGCGCGAGGGACTGGACCTGGCGCAGCTGCTGGTCGAATCGGAGATCCCCGGCATCACCCGTCTGCGCGCCGAAAAACTGGTGGCAGCGCTCCCGGGGGCACAGGCGGTGCTCGATGCCGAGCATGGCCAGTTCGTCAATGCCGGCTTGCCCGATGACACCGCGCGCGGACTGGCGGAGTGGCTCGATGCCGATGGCCATGGCGAGATGTTGCTGGCGGCCGAGAAGGCGATGCAGCAGATCCTGGCCAAGGCGCCGGCGCTGGCCGAGATCGTCGCGGGCCCGCTGGACGGGCAGACCGTTGTGCTCACTGGCACCCTGGCCCAGCTCACCCGCGATGTCGCCAAGGAGCGCCTGGAGGCGCTGGGCGCCAAGGTTTCCGGCAGCGTGTCGAAGAAAACCAGCTTCGTGGTCGCCGGCACCGAGGCCGGCTCCAAGCTGGACAAGGCGCAGTCGCTGGGCGTGCCGGTGTGGGACGAGGAACGCCTGCTGGCCTACCTTGCCGAACACGAATGACGATCCCGCCGGGTGCCGCGCCTGGCATGCAGCACAAAGGAACACAGATGCAGACCGCCCCACTGGATTTCCGCCTGGCCACCCGTGCCGACGAGGAATTGTTGATCACCTTGATGCGCGAGTTCTACGCCGAAGACAGGATCGACTTCGATGACGCGCGCGTGCGTCGCGGCGTGGACGCGCTGCTGGCCGATCCGCGCAATGGCGAAGTGCTGTTGTGGCTGGACGAGGCGGGCGAGGTGGTCGGCTACGCGGTGATCGCGATGGGCTTCAGCCTGGAGCAGGGCGGCCACTTCATGCTGCTGGACGAGCTGTACCTGAGCCATCGCGCGCGCGGTCGTGGCCGCGGCAAGCAGGCGCTGGCCATCTGCGAACAGCGCGCTCGCGGTCGTGGCGTCAGCCGCCTGCGCCTGGAAGTGAACCACCACAACGAACTGGCACGCCGCCTGTACCTGGCCAGCGGCTACATCGACGATACGCGCGATCTGCTGACCCTGCCGCTCGACCATCCGCGCCCGGAGGGCATCCTGTGAGCGAGGCCCTGCTGCGCGCGCTGCAGCAGCGCGCCGCGCTCAATGCGCTGGTGCGCCGCTTCTTTGCAGAGCGCGATGTGCTCGAGGTGGAGACGCCGATCCTGTCGGTCGCGGGCAACACCGAGCCGAACATCGACAGCTTCCATACCGACTTCACCGGCCATGTCGATGCCGGCGGACGCCGCCGATGGCTGCGCACCTCGCCGGAGTATCCGCTCAAGCGCCTGCTCGCTGCCGGCGTGGGCGACTGTTATGAACTGGGCCGGGTGTTCCGCAATGGCGAGGCCGGCGGCCGCCACAACCCGGAGTTCACCATGCTTGAGTGGTACCGGGTCGGCTGGGACCACCACCGGCTGGTGCAGGAAACCGCCGAGCTGGTAGGCCAGGCGTTGGCCCTGGTCGGGCGCCATGCGACGCTGCATGTGCTCAGTTACCGGGAGCTGTTCCAGCAGTACGTGGGCGTGGATCCGTTCGAGGCCGATGAGGCCGCGCTGCGTGCCGCGCTGGGCGAGGTGCACATTGACCCGGTCGGGCTGACCCGCGATGACTGGCTGGATCTGCTGATGACCCACCGTATCCAGCCGCGCTTCGATGGCGATGTCATGACCGTGGTCCACGACTGGCCGGCCAGCCAGGCAGCATTGGCCCGCGTCCGCCCGGGCACGCCCCCGCTGGCCGAACGTTTCGAGCTGTACCTGGGCGCGGTGGAACTGGCCAACGGCTACCACGAACTGAACGACGCCGACGAGCAGCGCGCGCGCTTCCAGCGCGATCTGCAGCGCCGCCACGAGCGCGGCCAGGTGCTACCGGCCGTGGACGAGGCGCTGCTGTTGGCGCTGCCGTCGATGCCCGCCTGCGCCGGGGTGGCGGTGGGTGTCGACCGCCTGTTGATGGCGATGAACCGCACGCCGCGGATTGCTGATGTGCTGGCCTACGACTTTGCCCACGCGTGAGTGCGGCGCACGTTCCTGAACGATGAAGACTGAACGGATTGCCGCGTTTCCGCGCTTGCTTCGGTAAGCGGGATGATGCTCTTATCACGGCAGATGCGGGACACTGGCATCGGAATTCGTCCACTCCTGTTGGGGAAGGCATTGGTCAAGTGGTTTGCGGTCGTGGCGGCACCGGTGTACTCCATCGCGCTTTGGGGTACCTGGCTGCCGTCATCGGCGTCGGCCCAGCAGGCAGGCTATGACGGCGAAGTGGTGACCTGCGAATCGCGCGACATGGGCTGGGTGCACTGCGATATCGATGTGGACAACGGCGTCGATCTGGTGCGCCAGCTGTCGAGCAACAGCTGCATCCGCGGCAGCGAGTGGGGCACCGACCGCAGCGGCGTGTGGGTCACCCTTGGCTGCCGCGCCGAATTCCGGGCGCGCCGTGCGCAGGGTGCGGCGCCTGCGGCAACGGAAGGCAAGCGCCTGGTGCGCCGCGTGGTGCGCTGCGAATCCAATGGCCGTCCGCAGAGTTGCCCGGTACGCCTGGATGGCGCGCCGGTGCGCCTGCTTCGCCAGTTGTCGGTGCTGCCGTGCCGCGAAGGCCAGGGATGGGGCTACAAGCGCAATGAAGTCTGGACCAGCCGTGGCTGCCAGGGCGATTTCGAGGTGGCCGACGAGGAGGGCCGCTTCGTCGATGTGCCGCGCCGCCTGACCTGCGAATCGAAGTCGAAGAAGCGCCGCTTCTGCGGCGCCAGCATTTCGGTGGGTGCTGTGGTCTCCGAGCAGCTGTCCAGCACGCCCTGCGAGGAAGGCAGCACCTGGGGCTGGAACCGCAACGGGATCTGGGTGGACGGCGGCTGCCGCGCCGAATTCTCGGTGAATTGAGCCGGGGCAGGCTCCAACCACGCGGGGCGTGGCCCTACAATGGGCCCATGAACACTGCCTCCGACATCGACTACGCCCGTTACGACCACATCCGCCCGATCCTGTGGACCGGCGATGCCTTGCAACTGCTGGACCAGCGCAAGCTGCCGTTCGTGGTCGAGCACGTGGTCTGCCATGACAGTGACGAGGTTGCCAGCGCCATCCACGCGCTGACCGTGCGTGGCGCGCCGGCGATCGGTATTGCCGCCGCGTGGGGCGTGGTGCTGGCGGCACGCGAGGTGCAGGCCGCCGATGGCGCGCATGCGCTGCAGCAGCTGGAGCCGGCCCTGCAGCGTCTCAATGCGTCGCGCCCGACGGCGGTCAACCTGGCCTGGGCGCTGGCGCGCATGCGCCGTTGCCTGAACGCCGCCGGCGCAGACTGGAAGGCGTTGCTGGAGGCGGAAGCGCAGGCGATTGCCAATGAAGACCTGGCCGCCAACCGCCACATGGGGGCGCTGGGTGCTGGCCTGATCGAGGCCGGCAGCGGCGTGCTGACCCATTGCAATACCGGCTCGCTGGCCACCGCAGGCTTCGGCACGGCGCTGGGCGTGATCCGCGCTGGCATGGCCCAGCACCGCATCGCCCGCGTGTTTGCCGGCGAGACCCGGCCCTGGCTGCAGGGCGCCCGCCTGACCGTGTGGGAACTGCAGCAGGATGGCATCGACGCTACCCTGATCGCCGATTCGGCTGCCTCGCACCTGATGAAGACCGGCGCCGTGCAGTGGGTGATCGTCGGCGCAGACCGCATCTGCGCCAATGGCGATACCGCCAACAAGATCGGCACCTACCAGCTGGCCATCGCGGCCCGCCATCACGGCGTGAAGTTCATGGTCGTAGCGCCGTCCTCGACGGTGGACATGGACACCGTGGACGGCAGCCAGATCGAGATCGAGCAGCGCGATCCGGGCGAACTGTACGGCGTGGGCGGGACCCGCACCGTGGCCGAGGGCATCGCCGCCTGGAACCCGGTGTTCGACGTCACCCCGGGCGAGTTGATCGACGCCATCGTGACCGAGCGCGGGGTGATCCTGAACCCGACCGCCCACAACATGCGCACCGCCTTCGACGGCTGAGGCGGGACAGGATCGAGGATGTCTGTAGAGCCGAGCCCATGCTCGGCTCAGCCAGCGAATCCGCCGCAGCCGAGCATGGGTTCGGCTTTACAGGGCGGTATGGGGCCCTAAGTTCCTGATTTGTGCCGGTAAAATCCCCATGAAGGGAGGCGGAAAACGGCCTGTTGTGGTAGTATCCACAGGTTGAATCGAGGTTCCGGCGCGACCCCCTCCCGCAGAGGGCTGCGCCGGACTGGACCGCTACCAGACAACGGAACCCGAATGGCAGAAACCGCCAAGGAAATCATCCAGGTCAACCTGGAAGACGAGATGCGCAAGAGCTACCTCGATTACGCCATGAGCGTGATCGTGGGCCGCGCGCTCCCGGATGCGCGCGACGGCCTCAAGCCGGTGCATCGTCGCGTGCTGTTCGCGATGAACGAGTTGAACGCGCACAGCAACAAGCCTTACTTCAAGTCGGCGCGTATCGTCGGTGATGTCATCGGTAAGTACCACCCGCATGGCGATCAGTCGGTATACGACACGCTGGTGCGCCTGGCTCAGCCGTTCTCGCTGCGCTACATGCTGGTCGACGGCCAGGGTAACTTCGGTTCGATCGACGGCGACTCCGCTGCGGCGATGCGATACACCGAGGCGCGCATGTCGCGCCTGGCGCATGAGCTGATGGCGGACATCGACAAGGAAACCGTCGATTTCCAGCCCAACTACGATGAAAAGGAACTGGAGCCGACGGTCATGCCGACCCGGTTCCCGAACCTGCTGGTCAACGGTTCGGCCGGTATCGCGGTGGGCATGGCGACCAACATCCCGCCGCACAACCTGAGCGAATCGATCAACGCCTGCATCGCGCTGATCGACAACCCGGACATCGATGTCGACGGCCTGATGGAATACATCCCGGGCCCGGATTTCCCGACTGCCGGCATCATCAACGGCACTGCCGGCATCGTCGCCGGCTACCGCACCGGCCGTGGCCGCGTGCGCATCCGTGCCAAGGCCGATATCGAAGTGGCCGACAACGGCCGCGAATCGATCATCGTCACCGAAATTCCTTACCAGGTGAACAAGGCGCGTCTGATCGAGAAGATCGCCGAGCTGGTCAAGGAAAAGAAGATCGAAGGCATCAGCGAGCTGCGCGATGAGTCCGACAAGGACGGCATGCGCATCTACATCGAGATCAAGCGCGGCGAATCTGCCGAGGTTGTGCTGAACAACCTGTACCAGCAGACGCAGATGGAATCGGTGTTCGGCATCAACATGGTGGCGCTGGTCGATGGCCGCCCGCAGTTGATGAACCTCAAGCAGATGCTGGAGGCGTTCGTCCGCCACCGTCGCGAAGTGGTCACCCGCCGCACCGTGTTCGAGCTGCGCAAGGCGCGCGCCCGTGCCCATGTGCTGGAAGGCCTGACCGTCGCACTGGCCAACATCGACGAGATGATCGAACTAATCAAGACCTCGCCGAACCCGAATGAAGCCCGCGAGCGCATGCTGGCACGCGTGTGGGAGCCGGGCCTGGTCGGTGCGATGCTGGGTGCCGCCGGTGCCGAAGCATCGCGTCCTGAAGACCTGCCCAAGGGCGTCGGCCTGGTCGAGGGCGGCTACCAGCTGACCGAGATCCAGGCCACCCAGATCCTGGAAATGCGCCTGCACCGCCTGACCGGGCTGGAGCAGGACCGCCTGACCGACGAGTACAAGCAGCTGCTGGAAGTGATCTCCGGGCTGATCCACATCCTGGAAGATCCCGATCGCCTGCTGCAGGTCATCCGCGAGGAGCTGGTCAACGTCAAGGCCGAGTTCGGCGACGAACGTCGCACCGAAATCCGCCACAGCGAAGAAGACCTGGACATCCTGGACCTGATCGCGCCGGAAGACGTGGTGGTCACCGTGTCCCACGCCGGCTACGTGAAGCGCCAGCCGGTCAGCGTGTACCGCGCGCAGCGCCGCGGCGGCCGTGGTCGCAGTGCGGCGGCGACCAAGGAAGAGGATTTCATCGAACAGCTGTGGCTGGTCAACACGCACGATACGCTGCTGACCTTCACCAGTTCGGGCAAGGTGTTCTGGCTGCCGGTCTACCAACTGCCGGAAGCGGGTTCCAACGCCCGTGGCCGTCCGATCATCAACTGGATTCCGCTGGAACCGGGCGAACGCGTGCAGGCCGTGCTGCCGGTGCGCGAGTACGCCGATGGCCAGTTCGTGTTCTTTGCCACGAAGAACGGTACGGTCAAGAAGACCCCGCTGGGCGAGTTCGCCTTCCGCCTGGCCCGCGGCAAGATCGCGATCAATCTCGATGAGGGCGATGCCCTGGTCGGCGTCGGCCTGACCGACGGCCAGCGCGACATCCTGCTGTTCGCCTCCAATGGCAAGACCGTGCGCTTCGGCGAGGACAAAGTCCGCTCGATGGGCCGTACCGCAACCGGCGTGCGTGGCATCAAGATGCCGGCCGGCGAGGAAGTGGTCAGCCTGATCGTGGCCGAAAGTGCCGGTGGCATCGAGGACGAGAACGACGACGACAACGGTGTCGAGGAAGCCACCGCCAATGGCGATGCGGTGATCGATAGTGCCGATGACGCCAGCGTGCAGTACATCCTGACCGCCACCGAGAACGGCTATGGCAAGCGCACCCCGCTGCCGGACTACCCGCGCAAGGGCCGTGGCACCCAGGGCGTGATCGGCATCCAGACCACCGAGCGCAACGGCAAGCTGGTCGCTGCGGTGCTGATGGGCTCGAATGACGAAGTCCTGCTGATCTCCGATGGCGGCACCCTGGTGCGTACGCGTGGCTCGGAAATCAGCCGCGTCGGCCGCAACACCCAGGGCGTCACCCTGATCCGTCTGTCCAAGGATGAGAAGCTGCAGGCGGTGGAGCGCTTGGATGCCTCGATCGATGAGGACGAGGACGAGGTGGCGGCTGCCGCCCCGGCCACGACCGACGGCGCCCCGGCTGCGGCCAGCAGCGAGGACGCCGCGCAGGAGTGATTCTGCCGCGAGCCTGAAGTACCCGACGACGCCGGCCCTGGGCCGGCGTCGTCGTAACCGGACGCCACACATACGCGCGCGCTTCACGCCGGCGGTGGGATAAGGGCGCATGCTGCCCCCGGAGATCGACGATGTCCGTCACGCCGCCGTCCGATCCTGCTCCTGTCCGAACCCCGCGCCATCCGCTGGTGACCGTGCTGTCGCTGTTGCTGGTCGTGCTCGGCCTGGTCATCGGTGGGCTCGGCGCATGGCTGCTCAGCCTTGGCGGCTCGGCGTACTACGCCATCGCCGGGCTCGGCCTGCTGGCCAGCGGCCTCCTGCTGTTCGGCAACCGTCGCAGCGGCGCGCTGCTGTACGCGCTGGTGTTCATCGGCACACTGCTGTGGACCTGGTGGGAGTCGGGCAGCGACTACTGGCGTTGGGTGCCGCGCCTGGGCCTCGTTACGGCCCTGGGCATCGTGGTGGCGCTGCTGGCACCGACCCTGCGCGAACCGGTGTCCAAGCGCCTGTCGCGCAGCGTGGCGGGCGTGCTGATGCTGGTGTTCGTAGCTGCCTTCGGCCTGGCCTTTGCGCCGCATGGTGAAGTGGACGGGCACCTGCCGTTCCCGGAAGGCGCGGTCAGCGCCGGACTGGAACCTACGCGCGATACCACGGGCCTGCAACCGGCCGACCAGCCGGCCGAGGGAGACTGGCCGGCGTGGGGCCGCAGCAATGCCGCCACCCGCTATTCGCCGCTGCAGCAGATCACCCCGGCCAACGTCGCCACGTTGCAACCGGCCTGGCAGTTCCGTACCGGCGATATGCCGAAGAAGCGCTGGGGCGCGGAAACCACGCCGCTGAAGATTGGCGATCGCCTGTACCTGTGCACCGCACGCAACCGCCTGATCGCGCTTGATGCTGCCAGCGGCAAGGAACTGTGGCGTTTCGATCCAAAGGTGAAGGATGCTTCGATTCCCTATACCGCTGCCTGTCGCGGTGTGAGCTATTACGAGCAGCCCAGCACGCCGACCGTTGCTGATGCGGCATTGGCCGATGTCGCCGCTGATCTGGCGCTGCCGGAACCGCCGCCCAGCATCACCCGCAGTGTTGCACCGGGCAGTCGTCCGGCATGCTGGGCGCGCATCATCGAAGGCACGCTGGACGGTCGCATCATCGCGGTGGACGCGGACAGCGGCCGTCCCTGCGCGAATTTCGGTAACAACGGCCAGGTCGACATCACCCTCGGCATGGGTGAGGTGCCACCCGGCTATGTGTCGATCACCTCGCCCCCGGCCATCGTGCGCGGCGTGATCGTCACCGGCCACCAGGTGCTGGATGGTCAGCGCCGCGACGCGCCATCGGGCGTGATCCAGGCCTACGACGCGATCACCGGCAAGCTGCGCTGGGCGTGGGACATGGACCAGCCCGAGCGCAGCGGCCTGCCGCCGCATGGGCAGACCTACACGCGCGGCACGCCGAACATGTGGACCACCGCGACCGGTGATGAGGCGCTGGGGCTGGTCTATCTGCCGCTGGGCAATTCTGCGGGCGACTACTGGAGTGGCTCGCGTACGGAAAACCAGAACCGCTATGCAACCTCGCTGGTGGCGATCGACGTGGCCACCGGCAAGCCGGTCTGGCATTTCCAGGCGGTGCGCAAGGATGTGTGGGACTACGACCTGGGTTCGCAGGCCAGCCTGATCGACTACCCGACGGCGGCGGGCAAGGTGCCGGCGATCCTGTTGCCGACCAAGCAGGGCGACCTCTATATCCTCGATCGCCGCAACGGCCAGCTGCTGACCGCCGCCGAAGAGCGCAAGGTGCCGGTCGGCGGCGTCGAACCCGAGCAGCGTTCACCCACCCAGCTGTTTTCGCTGTACCACACGCTGCGCCGCGAACATGACCTGACCGAGCGCGACATGTGGGGCATCACCCCGATCGACCAGCTGGTCTGCCGCATCCAGTTCCGCAAGGCGTACTACGAAGGCTTCTACACGCCGCCGAGCAGCGAGCGCCATTCCATCGAGTACCCTGGCTACAACGGCGGCTCGGACTGGGGCAGCGTGTCCATCGATACGCGCCGCGGCGTGATCGTGGCCAACTACAACGACATGCCCAACTACAACCGGCTGGTGCCACGCGCCGAGGCCGACCGGCTGGGCTGGCTGCCACGCGAGAAGATCCGGTTCGACAAGGGCGGTGCAGAAGGCGCGGGCGACCCGCAGGTGGGCACGCCGTATGGCATCCAGGTCAACGCTGGTTGGCGGCTGCCGTTCACCGGCCTGCTGTGCAAGCAGCCGCCCTATGGCGGTATCCGTGCCATCGACCTGCGTACCGGCAAGCTGCTGTGGGACCGTCCATTCGGCAGTGCGCGCGGCAACGGACCGTTCGGCATCCGTTCCGGCCTGCCGATCGAGATCGGCACGCCGAACAATGGTGGTTCGGTGATCACCGCCAGCGGCCTGATCTTCATCGCCGCTGCCACCGATGACCTGCTGCGTGCCATTGACCTGGAGACCGGCAAGGAACTGTGGCATGCCAAGCTGCCCGCGGGCGGCCAGGCCAATCCGATGGTGTACGAGCAGGGCGGGCGCCAGTACGTAGTGATCATGGCCGGCGGCCACCATTTCATAGAAACCCCGAACGGCGATTATGTGATGGCTTTTGCGTTGCCCAGGTAACCGCAATGGGGGCGATGATCCACCCCCATTGCATGACGCTGGATCACACCGTCACCACCACCTTGCCGATCTGCTCGTTCGATTCCAGGTAACGGTGTGCCTCTTGGATCTGCGCAAACGGGAACACCTTGGCAATCTTTGGCGCCAGCGTGCCCTTGTCCAGGCCATCGACGATGAACGCCTTGGCGCGGGCCAGTGCGGCATCGTCAGAAACGATTTCCGAGTACAGATAGCCCTTCAGCGTCAGCGACTTGCCCAGCACGTTGAACAGCGGGAACGGCGTGGGTTCGCTGCTCAGCGCGCCGTACTCCAGCAGGATGCCGCCACGGGCCATCGCTTCGGTGAGCGGCACGAACTGCGGGCCACCGATCGGATCGAACACCACACGGGCACCGGCACCGCCGGTGATGCGCGCCACTTCGGTCACCAGATCCTGCTCCTGGGTGGCGATGACGTGGGCGGCACCGGCATCGAGCAGGGCCTGGCGCTTGCCCGGGCCACGGGTGACCGCGATCGGCGTGGCGCCTACTGCATTGGCGATCTGGATGGCGGCCAGGCCGACGCTGCTGCTGGCGGCGGTAATGATGACGAAATCCCCGGCGGCCAGATGAGCCTGTTCCAGCAGCGCGCCCCAGGCGGTGACGTACTGCATCCACACCGCGGCCGCCGTTTCAAAGTCCAACGCCTGTGGGTGCTTGACCACCAGTCGTGCCGGCACGTTGGCCAGCTCGCCATAGGTGCCCCAGCGCGCGATGTCCAGTGGCGGTATCACGCTGACCGCATCGCCAGCAGTGAAGCCGCTCACCGCACTGCCGACTGCTTCGATCACGCCGGCGGCCTCATAGCCCAGCCGGCTGGGGAACTGCGCTTCATGCAGATAGGCGCCGGTGCGGAACATCACCTCGGCGCGGTTCAGGCCGATTGCCTTCACCCGGATCTGGACTTCGTCAGGGGCGGGGGCGGGAACGTCGATATCGTCGAAGCGCAGCACATCGGCACTGCCATATTCGTGGATGCGGACAATCTGGCTCATGGGGGCTCCGAGAAAGGGCCGACGAGGGCGCCGGCGAAAGGGTCACGGCTACTGTGCGCGTAGTCTGCATCCAGAATAAGGGGTAATCTGGTGTTTCATTGAAAAACAATTGTTTTCAATGGACCTGATCGCTCCCCTGCGGACCTTCGCCAAGGTGGCCGAGGTCGGCTCCTTCGCCGCCGCTGCCGAGGCACTGGACCTGTCGCCGCAGCTGGTCGGCAAGCATATCCAGGCGCTGGAGCAGCACCTGGGCGTGCGCCTGCTCAACCGCACCACGCGCAAGCAGAGCCTGACCGACTTCGGCCAGGCCTACCTGGCGCGGGCGCGGGTGATCCTGGAGGAAGTGGAGGGCGCCGAGCAATTGGCGGAAGTGGCGCGTGGACGGCCGATGGGACGCCTGCGCATCAGCGCGCCGGTCACCTTCGGCGTGCACGCACTGGGCCCGGCGGTGGTGGCCTACATGCAGCAGTACGCGGACGTGCAGGTCGATCTGAACCTGTCCAACAGCCTGGTGGACATCGTTGAAGACGGCTACGACCTGGTGTTCCGTACCGGTGACCTGGCCGACAGCGGGCTGGTGGCGCGACGGCTGGGGCCGTATCCGCTGGTCCTGTGTGCGTCGCCAGGCTATCTGGCTTCGCGCCCGGCCATCACCCATCCCAATGACCTGAGCCGCCACGAGTGCCTGGGCTTCGCGCATTCGATCATCCGCACACGCTGGAGTTTCCGCGATGCCGATGGCAGCGTGCTGACCGTGCCGGTGTCCAGTCGCTTCATGGTCAACCAGGCCGAGCCGCTGCTGACAGCGGCCGTGGGTGGGCTGGGATTGATCCTGCAGCCCTACGAAATGCTTGCCGCTGCGCTGGCGCGTGGTGAACTGGTGGAAGTGCTGCCGGACCATGTGCCGGTATCGACGTGGATCAACCTGGTGTATCCGCGCGACCGCCAGCTGACGCCCAAGCTGCGCAGCTTCCTGGACTTCTGCGTGGCGCGTTTCACAGAGCAGACGATGGCAAGGCGATAGCGTGGCATCGATCAGCATTCCTGTGTTCCCATGTGAAGGACTCGCCCCGTGATGTCTCTCCTGCTGCCGCAGCATGCGCGCCCGCGTCCTGCTGCTGGCGTCATTTTCCTGCGCCAGCGCGCTTGTGCAGCAGACGCCTGCGCAGGCGTTGGCCGAGTGGGAGGTGCAAGGGCGCGCGGATGGCCTGGCGCGACCTGATACTGAATGCCAGGATTTCCTGCAGGCAATGGGCCGGAAGCCTCCGGAACTGCAGTATGTAGGCTGCAGCCAGGATGACGTGTCCTACATCAAGCCGATGGAGGCCCACTATCGTGTTTCAGGCGCGCAAGCGGCGCAGGTCGAAGCCTATCTGCACACGGCATTCGGCCTGCCTGCATTGCGCTACGTCTGTTGTGGCTGGAGCAACGGCGCACCCTACTACTGGCGCGAAGGTCCGGATGCGGTGAGGTATCAGATCGGCATGGGGGTGGAATCGCTGCCGTACGAACGGGGCCAATGGCATAGCATCGCGGCATTCAACGTCACCGTCGAGGTGGTGCGGCAGCGTCCCTAGCGTGGATGCAGCGGGCCGATCCATCGTCTAGGATGCGCCCAGGGATACCCGCAAAGGAATTGCCATGAGGGCTGTTGGACGCCTGTTTCTCTGCAATGCGCTGGCCTGTTTGGTCCTGGTGACCGCCTCGGCATTTCCGGCAGTTGGCGCAGCATCTTCCGAGCGCGAACATCCACGCGCGCGGGATGCCATCGATGACTGGCTTGCCGCCTTCAATGCGGGCAGCCTCGAGGGGTTGCAGGCATTCGCCGACAGATATGCCAAGCAGGAGGGCAGCACGCCCAAGGACTATCTCGAGTTCCGCGAGAGCACGGGCCCGCTGAGCGTTCTGGAAACACTCGAGCGCGCGCCCGGCCAGGCGAAGCTGCTGGTGATGGGCCAGCTGAGCGAACGTGCGATGTGGGTGACGGCGGTCATGGACCCGGTCAACCCGTCGCACGTGAAGCAGTTCCAGATCGAGGGCACTGAAACGCCGGACAAATACAAGCCGGCACGGGTTGCATTGCCTGCGCTGATGGCTGATGCCGCGGCAAGGCTGGAGGCGCTGCGGGCGCAGGACGCGCTGTCGGGTGCATTGCAGGTGGCGCAGAATGGCAAGGTGCTGCTGGACTGGCGCGGTGGCGATGCCGATCGCACCGCTGGCATTCCAGTGGACGTGGATACACAGTTCCGCCTTGCGTCCTCCAACAAGATGTTCACCGCAGTGGCCGTCCTGCAGCTGGTGCAGGACGGCAAGCTCAGTCTCGATGACACGATCGGCAGTCGCCTGCCGGACTATCCGAACAAGGCCGTTGCCAACAGCGTAACCGTTCGCCAGCTGCTGTCACATACCAGTGGCCTGGGCGACTTCTTCGGTGAAGATTTCGAACAGTATTCCGCGTCGTTGAAGACGCTGGATGACTACGTGCGGCGCTTTGCCAAGGATGCGCCGCAATTCACGCCAGGCAGCCAGGACAGCTACTCGAACTATGGCTTCATCGTGCTTGGGCGGATCATCGAGGCCGTCTCCGGGCAGTCGTACTACGCCTATATGGAGCAACACATCCTGCGCCCGGCGGGCATGATGGGCACCGGCTTCGAACCGGAAACAGTGAACGTCCCGCAGCGTGCCGTCGCCTACACGAAGAAGGACGGGCAATGGGTCCGTGAAACGAAGTCGCTGCCCTGGCGCGGCATGTCAGCCGGTGGTGGCTACAGCGCGGTGGGCGACATGGTGAAGTTCGCCGAGGCATTGCGCAGTGGAAAGCTGGTCTCACCTGCATTGCTGCAGCAGGCCACCACGGCGCAGAACCACAAGGGCTGGTATGGATTCGGCTTCGTGGTGCAGGGCAAGGGCAGGGAGCACCAGTACGGCCACGAAGGCGGTGCGCCCGGATCGAACAGTGCCATCGTGGTGATGCCCGCACAGGGCTATGTGATCGTTGGCCTGGCCAATGTCGATCCGGATGCGATCAGCAACGTGGTCAACTACATCGCGCGAAGAGTGCCGTTGTAGCCCCGAGCGACTGTGCTGCAGCGATGTTGACGCTGGGGCAGTTGGCGGACCAGAATCGGTCCATGAGCCGATTCCTTCCCGTGGTGTGTCTGGTCGCCAGCATGGTGCTCCTGCTGCGCGGGGTGCACGTGATACTCAGGGGTGTCCCGGCGATGGCCAGCGAAGGTACCAGTGCTGCGTATGCACAAGGCTACCTGCATGGACAGGCAGCAGCCGGGTGGGTGTTGATTTCCGCTGCGGTAGCCTGTGCACTCATTGCCTGGTACCGGGCGCGCGCCAGGAAGTGAGAGACGGGCGCATCAGCGCGGCACCCGCACCATCTTCGTCATCAAGTGTTCCACCACGCCCGCCGGGTCCGCCGTGCGGCCCACATGCGTGCTCGACATCTGCACAACCGAACTGCGCTTGGCGGTAAGGAAATGGAAGCGCGCACGCGCGGGCAGCTGTGCGATCGGCCCGGCGCTGGCGTCGCCGCGACAGATCGCCACGATCGCATCCAGCCACGGCTGCAGCGCCTCCTGGTCCAGCGCCGGCGCGAAGGCGCGCAGGCGCGCAGGATCGATCTCGATGGCCGCCTCCAGATGACGCGCACCAGGACAGGAGACGATCACCCCGACGTTGATGAACTCCTCGCGTTCCACCCGCGGTACCACGCGGATGACCGCATAGTCATACGTGTGCAGCGTGGGCACGGATGGCCTCCTGCACGAACACCGCACGCACTTTCAGGCGATGCTTGAGATAGTCGATGTAGCCTTGGCGATAGGCCTGCGGGCTTTCGAATGCCGGCTCGTTGACCAGCCAGCTGTCCGGCACCAGGCCGACGATGCGCTCGATCTCGGCATCGGTCAGGCGCGCGGCCAGTTCGGCATCCACCTCGGCGACGCGGCTGGCGAACGACAGCAGCACGTGGTCGCGGATCAGCACGAACGGCTTTTCGCAGGCATCGCCGGCGTTGGCCCAGTCGTGATGGAAGTACATGGCCGCACCGTGATCGATCAGGTACAGCTTTCGATGCCACACCATCAGGTTCGGATTGCGCGTGGTGCGATCGACGTTGCTGGTGAACGCATCGAACCAGACGATGCGCGAGGCCAGGTCGGCGTCCACCGGCATCGCCGCAGGGTCGTAGTTGATCGCACCGGGCAGGTAGTCCAGGCCCAGGTTCAGGCCTTCGCTGGCACGGATCAGTTCCTGGATTTCCGGGTCGGGCTCGGTGCGGGCGAACTCGCGGTCCAGCTCGACGAACAGGATTTCCGGAATCGGCAGGCCCAGCGTGCGTGCCATCTCGCCGGCGATCAGCTCGGCGATCAACGCTTTCGGGCCCTGGCCGGCGCCACGAAACTTCAGCACGGCCATGCCGTCGTCGTCGGTCTCGACCACGGCCGGCAGGGAGCCACCTTCCCGCAAGGGAGTGATGTAGCGGAGGGCATGTACGGTGCGCATGGGCGCATTCTAGCGTGGTGCAGGTGCAACCCCCTGATCGGCGAGGACCGAGTTCGGCCTTCACCTGTCCCTTCCGCCTGCGATGGCAGCATCGTGCTCCAGGAACCCTTGGGTTCATAGGCGTACTGGCACTCTCGATGCAGAGGCTTCAGGCCGGGCATTTGCTCGGCTGCCAGCGACGCGCACTGCGAAGCGGAAACCTCATCCACGATGTCCTGCAGGCTACGGAGGTGCACCGATGAGCGACGAATTCACTCCCATGCTGCCGCCCTTGGACGACGCCAAGGTCGAGGAAATGATCGGCAAGGTCGTCCTGGTCGGGGTCACCCGCTATGGCGGCGACGGCCAGGTGAAGGGGCTGGAGCAGTACGCCGGCACGGTGTTGCGCATCAGCGCCGACGAGGGCGTGGTGCTGGCCGACGAGAATGATGGCCACGAGCGCTATCTGCCGCCGATGCTGGACCAGTACCAGCCAGCCGAGCCTGGGGAGTACCGCATGCGCACCAGTGGCATGATCGTGGTCGACCCCGACTATCTGGCCACCTGGGACCTGCACGCGCAGCAGTAGTGCCAGGCCACGCCCGGCAGGTGCCGGCAGTTCCGCGGCACCTGCCGGGGCTGCACTTTGCCCCATCCGGCCACTAGCCCTTCCGGCCCATTCACGACAACCCCTGCGGTGCTAGATTCGGGTTCATGCCCGATTCCGGGTACCCATTCACACCCAGGGGATAAGGATGCTGATCCGTCGAACCTCTCTGGCGGCGGCCGTTGCCGTTGCCACCGTCGGCCTGCTGGCCGCTGGCCCGGCGCTTGCCGACTACGCCAAGCCGCCGGAACACCTGCTCAAGGTGCTGAAGGCACCGCCGCCGCCGGCGCCGAACGTGGCCCCGGGTGGCCAGCGCCTGCTGCTGACCACCGCGCAGACCTACCCGTCGATCAGCCGTGTCGCCCAGCCGTACCTGAAGCTGGCTGGCGTGCGCCTGGAACCGAAGAACCGCAGCCGCCATGACACCCCCGGTGGCTACGGCATTCCGGCCTGCGTGGCCGACTTCACCCTGGTCGACATCGGCAGCGGCAAGGAGACCAAGGTCAACCTGCCGCAGGGCTGCGCCACCGGCGCGCTGTGGTCGGCCGATGGCAGCCACTTCGCCTTCCAGAATGCGGTCGATACCAGCGTGCAGCTGTGGGTGGGCGATGCGGCCACCGGCCAGGTGAAGCAGGTGCCGAACGTGCAACTGAACCCGATCTTCGGCTACACCGTGCAGTGGCTGGGCGGCAGCCAGAATCTGCTGGTGAAGCTGGTGCCGGCCAACCAGGGCCCAGCACCGTCCAACGGTGGCGTACCGACCGGCCCGGACGCGCAGGAGTCGCTGGGCAGCAGCGGCGAAAGCAGCACCTACGAAGCCCGCGACACGCTGACCAGCGTGCATGACGAGAAGCTGTTCGCTTATTACGGTGCCTCGCAGCTGGCCGTGGTCGATACCGCCGCCAACAGCGTGCGTCCGGTCGGGCAGCCGGCGCTGTTCAACGAAATCAGCGCCGCACCCGATGGCGTGCACGTGCTGACCGAATCGATCAAGGCGCCATACTCGCATGCGGTGACCTACCAGCGTTTCGCCAACGACGTGGCCGTGCTGGACATCGCCAGCGGCAAATCCACGCCGATTGCCAGCCTGCCGCTGGCCGACCGCGTGCCGGTGCACGGCGTACCGGAAGGCCCGCGCGGTTTCGACTGGCGTGCCACCGATCCGGCCACCCTGGTCTATGCCGAGGCACTGGACAAGGGCGACTGGAAGGTCAACGTGCCGCACCGCGACCGCGTGCTGATGCTGAAGGCCCCGTTCAACGGCAAGCCGACCGAAATCACCCGTACCGCGCAGCGATTTGAGGGCTTCGCATGGACTGCCGATCCGGCCGTGGCGTTCCAGTTCGAGAACGACGAGAACCGCCACTGGATGCAGACCCGCATCGTCGATGTGGACCAGCCGAAGAAGGAAGGCCGCCTGCTGTGGGACATGTCCAGCGATGAGCTGTACGGCAACCCCGGCAACCTGGTCTTTACCCGCCTGCCGAACGGCGCACAGGTCGTGCGCCAGGAGGGTAATCACGTGTTCCTGAGCGGCCGTGGCGCCTCGCCGCAGGGCGACCGTCCGTTCCTGGACCGCCTCGACCTGGGCACGCTGAAAAGCGAGCGCCTGTTCCGCAGCAGCGCCGATGCCTACGAGCAGTTCCTCGGTTTCAGCAACACGCCGGGGCGCTACCTGACCTGGCACCAGTCGGTGATCGATCCTCCGAACGCCTTCATCCGGCAGCAGGGTGAGGCAGTGGCTGATGCGAAGACCGGCGAGGCGCAGTTCGCGTCCACCGCGACCGCGCTGACCAAGCTGGTCGACCCGACCCCGGAGGTGCGCCAGATCAAGAAGCAGCTGGTGACCTACAAGCGTGCTGACGGCGTGGACCTGTCGTTCACCCTGTACACGCCGCCGGGCTACAAGGAAGGCCAGCGCGTGCCGGCGATCCTGTATGCGTACCCGGCCGACTTCGCCAATGCCGCGCAGGCCGGCCAGGTGTCCGGTTCGCAGCAGACCTTCACCCGCCTGCAGCCGTACCGCCTGATGCTGCTGGCCGGCTACGCGATCATCGACAACGCCTCGTTCCCGATCGTGGGTGACCCGAAGAACGCCTACGACACCTACCTGGAGCAGCTGGAAGCCGACGCCAAGGCGGCGGTGGACAAGGCCGTGGACATGGGCGTGGTCGACCGCAACCGCATCGGCGTGACCGGTCACAGCCATGGCGGCCTGATGACCGCCAACCTGATCGCGCACACCAAGCTGTTCAAGGCCGGTGTGGCGACCAGCGGTTCGTACAACAAGACCTTCACCCCGTTCGGCTTCCAGAACGAACGCCGCTCGGTCTGGCAGGCGCAGGACGTGTACCTGAAGGCCTCTCCGTTCTTCTATGCCGACAAGATCAAGCTGCCGCTGCTGCTGGTCCACGGCGAGGACGACGCCAACCCGGGCACCGAGCCGTTCCAGTCGCGCAAGCTCTACCAGGCGATCCGCGGCAACGGCGGCACCACCCGCCTGGTGATGCTGCCGAACGAACCGCACTGGTACACCGCATTGGAATCGAACGAGCAGCTGGTGGCGGAAATGCTGAACTGGTTCGACACCTACGTGAAGAACGCCAAGTAAGGGAACAGAAAGGCCACCTCCGGGTGGCCTTTCTGTCTCGGGATGTGAGTGGGCAGACGGCCTGGATCCGGATGCGCAATCGGGAATCGGGAAGCCACCTGCCATGCGGCATGCGGGGCCACCCGGGCTGCTAAGCTGGGAATGGAAACGGACCAGGAGACATCGATGCATCGCAATGGAATGCGCGCCATCACTTTTGTCATCGCGACGCTGTTGGCCGGGATGACACACGGAGTGGAAGCGCAGGCTCTGCGGGCAGATGACCGCAGCTACTTTGGCAGCGCCTCCCTTGAACGTGAGGCATGGCAGAACCTCGAGCGCAGCACCGATGCCCTCAAGGCCCTTCAGGCGCCGCCAGACGTGCGGTTCCAGCAGGCCGAGCAGCTGTATGGCGAGTGCCTCCGGCACCATGGCTACCTGCATCTTCAGGCAGCGCGCAATGCTGATGATGCCCGGCTGGCCAACACCCAGGGCGAAGTGGCCGACACATGTGGACGCATCGCGGCGATTGCCAAGCAGGCATTACGTGATGCGCCCGCGCAGGCTGCCGGGATCGAGCCGCATGCCGACCTGCGTGAACGGGCGTTGCGGGAGGGTGTGCAGCCGGCCAATGCCGCGCTGGTGGATGCGGTCGACACGTTGGCCGACCCGGCGCTGGACAGCTTCGGGCGACTGCACCGGCAGCTGCTGCAATCGGCGCCCTTTGCGCGCTTCGAACATGAAGGCGGCACGTTTGACAGCCGCACCGATGCGCGAGCCCTTTCCCGCCTGCCGGACCGTTCACTGCGCGAAGCGGCATGGCGTGCTTACTGGCAGGGAATGGCGTCGCGGCGCCGCGAAATGGCAACGGTGCTGCTGGGCCTGGTCCGCCTCAACGAGCAAGCGTCGGAACTGCAGGGCGATGGAACTGCGCCTGACCGCAGCTACCGGCACATGGGCCTGGATCAGGCCGCCGTCGACGCGACACTGGCGGCAGTAGCGCGCCACGCGCCGCTGCGACGCAACTATCAACAGATGCAGTTGACCCATCTTGAGCGCATGGGCCAGGCCTCCCCAAGGATCTGGGACATGGGCCTGCCTGATGCGGGCTATATCCCTCCGCCGCTTGACCTGGCGCAATTGCGTGATGCGGCAGCGGCATCGATGCAGGTGCTGGGGCCGGACTACGTGACAGGGCTGCGCGGGCTGCTCGATCCTGCGGGCGGACACATGGATCTGGGTGGATCGGCAGGGCGGCGCGCGATGGATGCGTTTTCGATCAGCGCCCCTGGCGCGCCTTCGCTGCTGTTCGTTGGTCATCGACAGGGCGATCTGGAGGGGGATGTCCAGATCGCTCACGAAGCCGGCCATGCCATGCATGGGCAGTGGATGCAGCGCGGTGGCGCATCCTCGTTCCACCGCAACGGCAACAAGTGGTTGACCGAGGCCTTCGCCATCTACAACGAACTGAAGTTCCGCGATCAGCTCTATCGGCAGGCCAGCGATCCACGTGCCAAAGCGTATTACCTGAAGTCGTTGCTCGATGACATCATCCTGCAGCTGTTCGTATCGTCTGAAGAGGCCGATCTGGAACAGTCCATCTATCAGCAAGTGGCCGCCGATGAGGTTGGCAACGCAGACGCGCTTGATGCGCTGACGGTGAAGGTACTGGGCCGGTATGGGGGCGCATCGGAGCAGTATCCCGAGCTGCGCAGCACCTGGGTATCCAAGCGGTTGATGTATGAGGATCCGCTTTACCTGGCCAATTACCTGTATGCCGGATTGATTGCGGTGCAGCTCTTCGCACAGGACCAGCAGGATCCGGAGGGATTCAGGGAGCGCTACCTGGCCGTCCTGGGCGAAGGGTTTGATCGCCCGCCGCAGCAGCAGGTCGAGCAGTTGCTGAATGCGAAGCCCGACTGGCCACGCCTGGTCGAGCAGGATCTGGGCATCTTCCAGCAGTACCTGGCGCAGCTGCAGGTACTGCACGCGGAAATCGAGCGCCAGCGCGGTCGCTGAGGCGACAGCCTGCTGCTGACCGGCACCCGGGTGATGTACGCGGTGCGCAGCGAGCCGGACGCGCTTTCCGCGGTCCTCGACTCGGCCAGCAATGCGCTGGCCGCGCGCGAAGCGAACCGGATGCGGCCCCGGGGTGACCTCGTGTCATTGGCCGTTGCGATTGCGTAACCGTATGTGATGCGGGTGCAATGGCGTGCGGAAGCTGCGATACGCTGCAGGCCTGTTGCTGTCTGCCAGGGGTTTCACGAATGAAGTCCAAACGTATCGCCGCAGTGTTGGCGCTGGTGATGACGCCGATCCTGCATGCGCAATCACTCCCCTCCGAACTGGCGCAGCTGGGCATTGTTGCCGGCATGCCTTATGCCAAGGCCAAGCGCCTGATGGATGCGGCAGGGTGGCAGGCGAGTCCGGTCCAGGGCGCGCCTGAGTCACTCGAGGGCTTTCCGGAAGTTGGATGCCAGAAGGGCGCCAAGCAATGCGCAACAACCTTCGAAAAGGGCGGGCAGCAGGTCGCGATGCGGCTGGGCACTACCCTGGCAGGGCAGCCGTTCGTACAGGGCGCTGATTGAGCGCCTGCTGCGCTCACGCCAGCGGCAGACGGTCCTGCGCGTGCGACAGGCGGTCGTGCAGCGCACGCACGTGCTCGGCCTTGGCATGGATGCGCGCGGTATCACCGAAACTGCGCAGGTAGGTGCACGCGGCAAAGCCAGCGCTCTTCTTTTCGTATTCGGCAATCCAGGCCAGACGGTCCGGGTTGTTGGCCTGTTCGGCTGACCACGCGGCCACCGGTGGGCGGATGCGGTATTTCAGGCCGACGCGCCAGGGCTTCGGTGTCAGTCGCGCACGGAAGCAATGCTGCAGCCGGCACATGCGCGCGTACAGGGCGTCGGTACCCAGCGCCTTGAAGAAGGCCTGCAGTTGCTCGTCCTCGGGCGAGAAGGTGGCATGCATGACCAGCACGCGTAGTCCGGCTGGCGTGCGGTAGGCGCGCAGATGCCAGTCCGGATGCTGTTCGCTGAAGGCCGCGACCCGCTGCAGCGCCACACCTTCGGCGCCACCGGCGGCGGCCAGCCGCCGCCTGCGCTGCATCAGCATCGCGGCATTCACCAGCACTACGGCCGCCACGCCCAATACCAGTCCCACCAGCCAGTGCCACAGCAGGGTGCCGACGATGGCGCCAGCAAACAGCAGCGCTGCGGCGATGACAGCGGGCATCACGCAACCCGCCGGTGGCTGCGCATGGTCGATATCGGCGAACAGCACGTCAGGGGTATTGAGGCAGAGCGCACCGTAGCTGTTGCGGGTGATGATGACGTCGCCGTCGCGCTGCACGATCTGCTCGCGGATCGGAACGCCCTCCACGCCGTAGTTGCTGCGCACTTCGCGACGCGGCAGCACCTGCCCGGCGAGGATGGCATTGAGGGCTTCGTTGGCGCGGCGGTCGGCGTGCACCTGCGCCTCGGCAGGGCCTTCGTCGGACCAGCCGAAGCGGCGCACGACCACCGGCCGGCCACGGAAACGGGCCTGCAGGCGGGCTTCGGCCCAGTACGCGGGAACGATCATCATCGTGCGGTGCTCCATCTTCCATGGCAGGTGCCGAAGCGAGTCTGGCACAGCGCCGGTGCGCCCGCATCCGCCTGCTGCAGTGGGCCGGGCGGAGTGATAGATTGCGCGCTTCGCATGCACTCCACCAAGGACGGAGCGATGTTCATGATCCTGCGCGGCCTGTTGGCCCTGGCCTGTGCCGGGGCGGTAGGCGTGGCCACCGCAGCGGTACCGGCAGGGCCGCAGATCCTCACCGAGGATGTCAGCCGTTTCTATGCACTTTATGACAGCGCTGGCGGCAAGCCCAGCGTTGCGCAGCTGCGTGGATACCTGGCCGAGGGTTCGGCGGGCCTGGCCGAACTGGCGAAGGTGCGCCGGGTCACCCCCGAGCGCATTGCCGAGTCCATCGCCAAGCAGCCGGAACTGTATGCGCAGGGACGAAGCTGCCTGGCCGAACTGCCAGCGGTGAAGCAACGCCTGACGCAGGTGTTTTCCAACCTGCAGGCGATCTACCCACAGGCCGCGTTTCCGCCGGTGACCATCGCGGTGGGCCGTGGCCGTCCGGTCGGGCTGATCTCGAAAAGCGGGGTGATCATCGGCCTGGAAGCGCTCTGCGCAGCCGATTTCATGAATCCCAATGTGCAGGACCGCTTCGTCCACGTGATCGCGCACGAGTACGTGCACATCCAGCAGACCGGCCTGACCGACTTCGAGCCGGGCGATCCGCATGCCACGGTGCTGCGCGTGTCGTTGGGCGAAGGCATCGCCGAGTTCATCGCCGAACTGATTTCCGGCAACGTCGGCAACGGGCGCCACGCGGCCTGGACCCGTGGCAGGGAAGTGCATATCGAAAGCGCCTTCGCGCTGGATCTGGACAGCACCGATCTGTCGCCGTGGCTGTACAACTACAAGCCGGGCTCGCAGGAGCCCTATGACCTGGGCTACTGGGTGGGCTACCGCATCGCCAAAGCCTACTACCTGCAGGCCAAGGACAAGCGTGACGCGGTGCGCGCGCTGATCCAGCAGGACAACCCCAAGGCGATCCTGGCTGCCAGTGGCTGGACGCCCGGCATGTGGATGCCGGCCAAGGTGACCGGCGTGGCAGCGCGCGCGGCAGCACGCTGATTGCAGGCCGGGGCGCTAGACTGCCACCGTGAACCGGGAGAGTCTCCATGCGTATTCCTGTAGTGCTTGCCGGAACGTTGGCCATCGCCTTCAGCATTGGCTTGACCGTTCCGACCGCGGCTGCTGAAACGGGCGCGGTCAATCCGATGCTGCTCAAGCCCGTAGAGCAGCTGCGCCCTGATGAGATTCGTTTCATGCAGCAGCGCCTGGCTGATTGGCCGCAGCTGCAGCACTATCGTGATGCCAACGCGCGACTGCCCGCGGCGGCGCCGGGCCAGCCACGCGTGGTCTTCTTCGGCGACTCCATCACCGAAGGCTGGGGCAGGGAAGGCAGCGCGGCTTTCTTCCCCGGCAAGGGCTGGCTCAACCGCGGTATCAGCGGCCAGACCACGGCACAGATGCTGGTGCGCTTCCCGCAAGACGTGCTGGCGCTGAAGCCACAGGTGGTGGTGATCCTGGCCGGTACCAACGATATTGCAGGCAACACCGGTCCATCCACGCAGGCGATGATCGAAGACAACCTGCACGCGATGGTGGACCTGGCCCGCGCACATGGCATCGCCGTGGTGCTGGCATCGGTGCTGCCGGTCAGCGATTACCCATGGATGCCCGGGATCGCGCCTGCGCCCAAGGTGCGTGCGCTGAACACGGCGTTGAAGCGCCATGCCGATGCACAGCAGCTGGTCTATCTGGACTACCACACGCCGATGGCCAATGCCGCCGGCGGACTCGATCCGCAGCTGGCCGAGGATGGCGTGCATCCTACGGCGAAGGGCTATGCGGTGATGGCGCCGCTGGCCGAAGCGGCAGTCAAGCGCGCGCTGCAGCAGAGGTCGCAGCGGCAGGCAGGCTTGTCGACCACCACGTATCGAAACTGATCAGCAGCGGATCTACCGCCCTGTACTGGGGCATCAGCCTACTGCGGCGCGGCGGAAAGCGCCCCATGCAGGTCGCCCCCATCTGTGCCTCAGGCATCGTCCTGCTTCAACGCCGCATCGGCCGCCAGCAGCGCCTCGGCGGCTGCACTGAGCGACGGCGACGGTGGGGCGACCACGCCGATCGCTTCCATCATCTTCGGCATGCCCAGGAACTGGCGCGCGCGGCGGTCGTAGATGCCGGTGACCAGCAGCGCACGTGTGGCGATCTTCTGCTCGGGCCCGATCAGCACGCGCTGCTCCATGATGCCGCGCGAGCCGACCCAGCCCACCAGGCGCGTTTCCAGGGTAAAGCGCTGGAACGGCTTGAGTTCGCGGCGGAACTGGATGGTGCCGGCACCAACAATCGGCGCCCACTTCTCGCGCAGCGCCACCCGGCCCAGGCCCATGCGCAGGATCAGGTCCAGCCGGCCCAGATCGAAGATGTTCCAGTAGCGGCCGTTGGTCATGTGCAGGTTGCTGTCCAGGTCGTTGGGCAGTACCCGGAACTGCAGCCGTGAGACCCCGAACGGGGCCTCCAGCTTGGGCCGGAACAGGCTGCAAAGCAGTAGATGGAGCAGGCGGAACCAGAGATTCATGGCTATGACGACTGTTATAGAACGGCCGGTACGCTAATCTATGACGACTGTCTTAGCAAGGCGATCGCCGTGAGTCCACGACCCTCTGATGCCCCGCAACGGGTGATTGATGCCGCAGCACAGATGCTGGCGCGGGTAGGCCTCAATGCCACCAGCATTCGTGAGGTGACCAAGCTGGCCGAGGCGCCGCTGGGCTCCACCTACCACCATTTTCCTGGCGGCAAGCAGGAACTTCTGGCGCGCGCCACCTACATGGCCGGCGATAAGGTGGAGGCGCTTCTCGTCGAGCTGTTGAAGGGAGGGGCGGTGCAGGGCCTGCAGCAGTTCCTGGCAATGTGGCGCGAGCGCCTGCTGCGCTCCGGGTTCCGGGCGGGCTGCCCGGTACTGGCCGCTGCCGTGGAGGAGCCGGTGGAGGCAGTGCCGAGCCAGCCCCGTGCAGCAGCTGCTGAAGTGTTCGCACGTTGGCAGGGCCATCTGGCCGCAGCCTTCATTGCCGACGGCCACGATCTGGTCGCCGCGGGTGGGCTGGCCAATCTGGTGATTGCCAGTGTGGAAGGTGCGGTGGCGATGTGCCGCGCACTGCAGGACATCGCCCCGTTCGACCAGGTGGCCGCGCAGTTGCTGAAGGCAGTCGCGCCACCTGCACGCTAGAATCGGCCTGAACGCACGACTGCGTGCCCGGCAAGGATGTCTGCATGTTGCACCACCTTTCCCTCGGCGTCCGTGACCTCGACGCCGCAGGCCGCTTTTACGATGCCGCACTCGCCACACTGGGGTTTCGCCGGGTTTTCGAGGACGAGACCGCGATCGGCTACGGGTTGGTCGAAGATGAGGACGCGTTGTGCCTGAAGCTGCGTGATGACGCAGCAGCGCCGGGCCCCGGTTTCCACGTGGCGTTCGCTGCGGTGTCCGCAGCGGCCGTGGATGCGTTCCACGCAGCAGCCATGGCCAACGGTGGCACTGACAACGGTGCGCCCGGACCGCGCCCCGATTACGGTGACTCCTACTATGCGGCGTTCGTGGTCGACCCCGAGGGCCATCGCATCGAGGCGGTGACCAAGGCGCGGCCGGCGTGAAGCAGCCGGGCATTCCGGCGCCAGCCCGCTGAAGTTGCCAATCGCATGCCGTAGCGCGTCATGGCCCATACCAGGCCGGCGATCGGCCAGCGCCCGTCCGCCCCTGGTACTCCCCAAGCCGTAGAGGCACGCGCAGTTTTCGATCCTGCCCGACTCTGCGCTATTATCCGCCGGGGGCCTCGGAACGTGGCCCGGCTTCAACCAACCCTGACAAGGACAAGCGCATGGATGTCGCTGCACGCAGGAACAGGACGTTGTTTCGTTGGATCATGGTGACGCTGCTGGCGATACTGATGCCGTTTGCAGCGCTGGCGCAGCCCGCAGCCGGGCAGGCCGATGGCGCCGAAGCCGCCACTGCCACGGAAGAGGCGCAATGCCGCGCCTGCAGCTATGAACGCATCGGGCCCAAAGTCGATATCGGGCTGGTTGCATTAGTGTCGCTGCTGGTGGTGGGTCTGCTGATCGCAGCGTCGCGGGAATGGGGCAGCACGTCGCAGCGCTGGACCTGCCGCACGCTGGCTCTGTTGCTGGTGGGCATCGGCCTGGCGTTGTTGTGGTGGGCTGGCAGCGTCGTCTACCTGGGCTACAACCCGTGGCAGGAAATGGCCGCCCCCGTCGGTGGCTCGCTCACCTCGACACTGCTCACTACCTCACCGAAGTGGCTGGCGGCGCTGGTGTTGATTGGTTTCGCGCCTTCCATCTGGAAGCGCAGCGAACGCCTGCCGGCCTGGCGTATCGGCTGACCCTGGAATGACGGCGCCGGGTCAGACCCGGCGCCGCCTGCGGCCCTCAGTCAAAGCGCCAGCGCACGCCCGCATAGACGCCACGGCCTTCGCCTGGCGTCGAGCGCGCGACATCCTTGCCGGCGTCGTCGTAGCCCGGCGTGACCGTGGCCGCGTAGTGGCGGTTGCCGATGTTGCGCATCTCCGCCCAGGCCTGCCAGCGACCACCGGGTGCCTCGTAGCCGATGTGGCTGCCGAAGATCACGTGGCTATCGGCCCAGTAGCTGTTGGCGTAGTCCACCGCGATGCGCGAGGCGTATTCGCTGTTCAGCGCGGCGTACAGGCCGGAGGCATGATCGAAGCGCAGCTCGGCCTGGTAGCTATGGCGCGGCAGGCCGGGCAGGCGGTTGCTGCCGAAGCGTGCATCGTGGCGATAACGGAAGTCGCTGAAGGTATACGCCTGGCGCAGTGACAGGCGGCCCGGTGCAGCCTGCCACAGCGTGCTGTCCAATCCGGCTTCGATGCCACGGTGCACGGTGGGGCTGGCGTTGTTCTCTGCGATGAACAGGTTCGGTACCGGCTGCAGCTCCACGCTCAACAATTCATGGTTCACGTGGGCGTAGTAGCCGGTCAGTTCCCAGCGACCCAGCGCCGCGTCACCGCGCGCGCCCAGTTCCAGCGTGGTGGCGGTCTGGTTCTGCATCGGCACCGGCGCGCGCTGGCGGCCGCTGGACGGGCCATTGCCTGGCCCGAAGTACTGGTTCGAGCCCCAGATCATCGACCACGGGTGCGGCGCCTCCACCGAGCGGCTGAGGTTGCCGAACCACTGCGTCTGCGCGCTGTGCTGCCAGGTGAAGCCCAGTCGCGGCGCGTAGTCCCAGTCGTGGTCGCGCAGGCGGCCGCCGCTGCTCGGCCAGGTCACCTGCACGTCGCGGCGGGTGCTGATCAGTGCCAGCCCGGTCTGCATGCGCAGGCGGTCGTTGAAGGTGAGGGTATTGCCGACGTGCAGCGTGCTGTCGGTGCCGTGGTGGCGGAAGTCACGCGTGCGCGTACCGGCGGCATAGCCGTTGCTGGCAAAGCGCAGCGACTCGCGCACATCGGCGTCCAGATCGTGGGTGACGCGCAGACCAACCGTGGTTTCGCTGTCCAGGCCGAACAGCCGGTGGCGGCGGCGGTAGTCCAGCGTGGCGTTGAGGTTGGCGTAGTCCAGCTGCTGGCGGTACAGGCTCTCGTTCAAGTCCATCGGGTACGTGTGGTAGACCAGCCCGGCCTGCAGCGAAGAATCCTCGTCGATCTGCAGCGTGGTGACATTGGCCACCCAGGTGCTGCCCGGCTGCGGGCGGCGCGCATCGATGGCCAGGTTGGCCGCGTTTGCCGCATGCGGATCGTTGCGGATCTGATCGCGGGTCAAGCGACCGGGCGTTTCGTGATTGGTTTCGCGGTAGCGCACGAAGAAACGCGTCTGCAGGTCGGGCGTGATCTGCCAGCCGATGTTGGCCATCGCGCCCTTGCCGTCGCCGCGCGCATGGCGCTGATAACCATCGAACTCGGTATCGGTGTAAGCCAGGAAGTAGTCGACATCACCACTGGCGCCGCCCCAACTGATGCCGCGCTTCTGGTAGCCACGGCTGCCGGCTTCGTAGTGCAGCTGCACGCCCGCCGAATCACGTCCGCTGCGGCTGACGTAATCGATGGCACCGCCGAGTGCCAGCGCACCACGTTCGAAACCATTGGCCCCGCGCAGGACTGCCACGCGCGAAAGCCACAGCGGTTCCAGCAGTTCGTAAGGCGTGCCACCCGGGCCGGTCAGTGGCAGCCCGTCGATCGACACCGCAATGCCTGAGGCATGCGCGCCGGGGCCACGGTTGATGCCCGAGCCCCGGATCGAGATCTTGGTGCCCTCATTGCCCGGCGACTGCGCGCTGATGCCCGGTTGGTAGGCCAGCACATCGGCATTGCTGGACAGCCGGCTGTCGGCCTTGGCCACGTCGATGACGTTGCTGGCGCCGGGTACACGCTTCAGTGCCTCGCGCGCCTGGGCACTGGCATCAGTGGCAGCGGTGACGTGCACGGCATCCAGCGTGGTGGCCTGTGGGGCCGCAGCGGCGGTGGAAGCTAGGCCGAGGGAAACGGCCAGGACCAGCGGTGATCGGGTGGGGCGGTACAACGAGAGCGACATGCGGGAATGCTGTAAACCACGAAATTTGCGCGCAAGTTAACAGGTCGACGGCGCCACGTCACCCATCGGCGGCGTATGGCCGCCCGCCGCGTTCCTGTAGAGCCGAGCCCGCGCTCGGCTAATCGCGCAGCGCCGGTTGTCTGCCATCGCGACGAAGAGCAGCCGAGCATGGGCTTGTATGTTCCTCCCGGCTCCTACGCGGTATGTAGGAGCCAGGGTGGAGGGACCGTCAACATGATATCTGCGGATAGCAGCCGACAGACGAGCCGAGCGATCCCCATCCCGCACCTTAACGTCGA